>NZ_JBDJLM010000014.1:0-84209 GCF_039673365.1 Pseudomonas sp. TWI923
GCCTTGTGCCGCGAAAGGGCTGCGAAGCAGCCCCCGGCAATCTTCATCTCGGCGCAGAAATCTGGGGCCGCTTCGCAGCCCTTTCGCGGCACAAGGCCGCTCCTACAGGGCAGCGTTGGGTTAACGCATATGCAAAATGATCGGGCTGCTGCTGGCCGGGTCGGTATGTTCACGCAACTTGCCGACCGCCTTGGCGTCCACGGCGCCGCCCTGGTTGCCCCAGGTGGCGCGGGCAAAACTCAGCACCTCGGCAATCTCTCGGTCATTGAGCTGCTCGCGAAACGCCGGCATGCGGTAGGCATCCGGCACCCCGGCGGCGACGATGCGCTGCGAGCCGTTGAGGGTGATGTTGATCGCCGAGGCGTTTTCGCTGGCCAGCATCGAGGTGGCGCCCGCCAGCGGCGGCATCCACTCGGCCTGGCCCTGGCCATCCAGGCCATGGCAGCTGGCGCAGCGGGTCACGTAGGTGTGCGCGCCGGGCGCCTCCAGGCGGCTGGCGGCGGACACGGCCTGGTACTGCCAGGGCGCGCCGTCGCGCTGCGGGTCGCCCGGCAACGATTTCAGGTAGCGGGCGATGGCGGCCAGGTCATCGTCGGCCATGAACTGCGTGGAGTTGTTGAATGCCTCGGTCATCGAGCCGTACACCACGGCATGCTGGTTGCGCCCGGTCTTGAGGAACTGCACGATCTGCGCCTCGCTCCAGCGGCCCAGCCCGGTGTTGGGGTCCTGGCGCAGGCTCGGCGCGTACCAGCCGTCGAGCAGGGCGCCGGCGAGGAAGGGCATACCGGCCTCGTCCAGCGCCTTCTCGTTGAACGCCAGGCCGCGCGGGGTGTGGCAACTGCCGCAGTGGCCGGGGCCCTGGACGATATAGGCGCCACGGTTCCACAGCGCATCCTGCCCGGGTTTCTGTGCATAGGGCGTGTTCGGCGCGAACAGGCCGTTCCACAGGGCGATCGGCCAACGCAGGTTGAGCGGCCAGGGGATGCTACTGGCGATGTTGGCCTGGCTGGCCGGTTGCACGCCCTGCATGAAGAAGGCGTACAGCGCGCGCACGTCGTCGTCACTGAGCTTGGCGTAGGACGGGTAGGGCATGGCCGGGTACAGCCGGCGCCCGCCCGGTGCGACACCGTGGCGCACGGCGCGGTCGAAGTCGGCCAGGCTGTAGCCGCCGATGCCGTGCTGGCGATCGGGGGTGATGTTGGTGGCATGGATCGCCCCCAAGGGCGTTGCCATCTCCAGCCCGCCGGCGAACGGCGCCTGGCCGGGCAGGCTGTGGCAGGCCACGCAATCGCTGAGCCGGGCGACGTACTCGCCACGGCTGACCAGCGCCGCGTCCACTGGCGTATCGGTTGTGAAGGGCGAGGTAGGCTCGCGGGTGACGTACCAGGCCAGCAGGCCTGCCGCGACCAGGCACGGCAGGGCCAGCCAGCCCGCAGTTGTTGCGAAGCGACGGTTGTTCATGGGCGGTCCTGTCGGGTCAGCTGAAGCTGTAGCGGCTAAGGGGCAGGCTGCGGATGCGCTGGCCAGTCAACCGCGCCACCGCGTTGGCCACCGCAGGCGCTACCGCCGGCAGTGGCGGTTCGCCTATGCCGCCCATCTTCGCGCCGCTCTCGACGATGCGCACATGCACCCGGGCCATGCGCGAAGGCGGCAGGATCGGGTACAGGTCGTAGTTGCGCGCCCTCGGCATGCCGTCGAGCCACACCGCTTCCTCCACCAGTGCCTGCGACAGCCCCAGGGCTACCGCGCCATTGACCTGGGCCTCGATGATCGCCGGGTTGACGATGCTGCCCGGGTCGATGGCCTGCCAGATGTCGTGCACCTTCACCTGGCCGCCGTCGATCGACACCTCGGCGATCACCGCTGCCTCCGAGCCGAACGGCGAGGCCATGGCCACGCCCCGGGCGCGCTTGCTGCCGTCTTCGGCGGTGAACGGCCCGCGCTTCCAGCCGCCGGACAGTTCGCCCACCGCTTGCAGCAGATGGGTCAGGCGCGAATTGTCGCGCAGCAGGTGCAGGCGCAGCTCGAACGGGTCGTGGCCGCCCTTGTCGGCCAGTTCGTCAAGGAAGGCTTCATAGAAGAAGTCGTTCAACGAATTGCCCACCGAGCGCCAGTAACCGAGCATGGCCGGGCCTTTCACATACACCTGGGCAATGCGCTTGTTGGCGATGGCGTAGGCCTTGCCCGACAAGCCTTCGAGGGCGGTGGGGTCGAGTTTTTCGCCCTGCTGGCCGGCCAGGGCTTCGGTGGGGCCTTCGGTGGCGCTGACGGCCTCGATGGCCACCGGGAAGCCTTCGGCGTCCAGCCCGGCGCGGAACTTGACCGCAGCCACCGGACGCAGCACGTCGCGCAGGAACTCTTCCTCACGGGTCCAGATCAGTTTCACCGGGCGCCCGACCGCCTTGGCCAGGGCGATGGCCTGGGGGTAGGGGTTGGCCGAGTCGTAGAGGAAGTGCCGGCCGAAGAAACCGCCCAGCAACGGCGAATGCAGGGTGATCTGCGCAGCGTCGAGGCCGGTACGTTTGGCGATATCGTCGCGGAACATGTCCGGCGCCTGGTTGGGCAGCCACACCTCCAGGGTGCCGTCGGGGTTGAACCGCGCGGTGGCGGACGGTGGCTCGAGCTGGGCGTGGTTAAGGTACTGGTTGTGGTAACTGGCCTCGACCGTGGTCTTGGCGCTGGCCAGGGCGGCGGCCACATCGCCTTCATGCTCGTCATCGCGGGGCGTGCCGGGCTGTCTGGCCAGGTGTTCAAGCCAGGCGGCGCTGGAAAAGTCCGCCGGCATCGGCCGCACCTTGCTGTCGGCGCCGGGCGCCTGCCAGTCCACCTGCAAGGCTTCGACCGCCCGTTTGGCATGCCACCAGCGTTCGGCGACCACCGCCACCGCACCGGGCAACTGATGCACCGAGTGCACGCCCTTCATGGCCTTGACCTGGTCTTCATTGCGCAGGCTACCCACCGTCATGCCCAGGCGCGGCGCATGTTGCACGGCGGCGTGGAGCATGCCGTCGAGTTTGACGTCGATGCTGTAGACGGCCTTGCCGGTGGACTTGTCGTAGGCATCCAGGCGCCGCACCGGCTTGCCGATCCAGCGGAACTGGCTGGGGTCGCGCAGGGTGATGCCGGCCGGGTCCGGCACCGGCAGGTCCATGGCGCGGCTGGCCAGTTCGCCGTAGCCCAGCGAGCGGCCCGAGGCGGCATGGATCACCTTGCCCGGCTCGGTGCCGAGTTCGCTCACCGGCACCCCCCACTGCTCGGCGGCAGCCTGCATCAACATGGCCCGGGCCAGCGCACCGAGGCGGCGCATGGTCGGGTAGCTCATGCGCACCGACATGCTGCCGCCGGTAATGCGCATGCCGTTTTCCATCACCACATAGGCCTCGCCGGGCGGTGCGCTGTCGACCACGAAGTTGGCGGGGTCGGCGTCCAGCTCTTCGCCGACGATCTGCGCCATGGCGGTGAAGGTGCCCTGGCCGCCTTCCATGAACGGGCTGAGCAGGCGAATGCTGCCGTCCGGGCGGATTTCCAGGAACGCCGGCACCTGGGTGCCGCGCTCGGTAGTTGCCGCCGCAGCCTGTACCCGTGGCGCGCCCAGTGGCAGGCCGAAGCCGAGCACCAGGGCACCCACGGCGGTGCCGGCGAGGAAGCGGCGGCGCGACAGATTGACGGTTTCGCCCACGGGCAGCTTGAGCAAGTCTTCAGGGGTGTCGATGCGCGTACTCATCAGGCGTTCTCCCCTTGGGCCAGCGCATGCACGGCAGCATGGATGGCGTTGTAGGTGCCGCAGCGGCACAGGTTGACCATCGCCGCGTCGATCTGCGCATCGCTGGGTTTGGCGGTGTGCTTGAGCAGCGCGGTGGCCGCCATCACCTGGCCGGACTGGCAATAACCGCACTGCGCCACCTGGTGCTCGACCCAGGCCGCGACCACCCGCTTGCCGATGGCGTCGGCCTCGATCGCCTCGATGGTGGTCACCTCGCGGCCCACCACCCCGGCCACCGGCGTCACGCAGGCGCGCACCACGTTGCCGTCCACCAGCACCGAACAGGCGCCGCACTGGGCCAGGCCGCAGCCGTACTTGGTGCCGGTCAGGCCGAGATCGTCACGGATCACCCACAGCAGCGGGGTGTCGGCTTCGGCGTCAACCTGGTAGGTCTTCTGGTTGATTCGTAGTTCCATGATGGTGGGCTCCATGGCTCATCGTGCTGATCATCGGTTGATGTCGGATCGTTATGGGCAGGGTGGCGCAGCGAGGCGCCGCCTCTGTTGGCAACAGTTGTCAAACCTGAGCGAACTTTAGTCCTGGGGCGCCGGGTTTCCCATCCATGGGCCCGCAGGTTCAGAGGATCAGGCAAGCATTCCAGCGGATTGCGCTAGTGCGGCCACTGAACGGGCTTGCACGTCCACTGTAGGAGCGGCCTTGTGCCGCGAAAGGGTCGCGAAGCGGCCCCAGATTTAGCTACGCAACAAGAATCGCCGGGGCTGCTGCGCAGCCCTTTCGCGGCGCAAGGCCGCGCCTACAGGGGATGTGTGAGCCCGGCCACCCGTTCAGGACCGCTTGGTCGCAGCCTCGAACGCACGCAACAACTGCTCGGCCGAGTACGGCTTGTTCAACACCTCCACGCCGGGCTGCGCATCGTCGGCCAGCACCTGGCTGTAGCCGCTGGTCAGCACCAGCGCGATGTCGGGCCAGCGGCGCTTGATGGTGCGGGCCAGTTCCATGCCGCTGACCCCGGGCATGACCACATCCGACAGCACCAGGTCGATGCGCGGCTGGCCGGCTTCCAGCAGCGCCAGGGCGCTGATGCTGTCGTGGGCCAGGCTGGTGGCATAACCCAAGTCGGTCAGCAGGTTGGCGGTGAATTCACGTACCTGCAGGTTGTCCTCGACCACCAGGATGCGGCCCTTGGGCCTGGCCAGGGTGGCCTCGGGCGTCGCTGCCAGGTCGGGGGCGGGGGCGGCCACCGCGGGCAACGACACGGTGAAGGTGGTGCCCTGGCCGGGAGTGCTCTGCACGCTGATCGCACCACCGGATTGATGGACGAATCCGTACACTTGGGACAGCCCCAGCCCGGTGCCCTTGCCGACTTCCTTGGTGGTGTAGAACGGGTCGAAGATCCGCTCCAGGTCGGCGGCGGCGATGCCATGGCCGTCGTCGGTCACGGCGATGGTGACCTGGCCATCGGTGACTTGGATGGTGAGGGTGATGGTGCCTTGCCCCTGCATGGCATCGCGGGCATTGACCACCAGGTTGACCAGGGCGGTTTCGAACTGGTTCAGGTCCGCCTCGATGTAGCAGGGCTGCGCGGGGCCCTGCACCAGGACCTGCATGTGCGCGCCGACGATGCTGCGCAGCATTTCGGCGATCTGTTCGACCTGATGCAGCACCGCGAACACTTCCGGGCGCAGTGCCTGGCGGCGGGCGAAGGCCAGCAGTTGGCTGGTGAGCTTGGCGGCGCGGTCGGTGGTGTCGAGGATGGCGTCCAGGTAACGCTGCTGGCGCTCTGCGGGCAACGGCTTGCGGCGCATCAGCTCAGCGGCGTTGCGGATCACCGTCAGCAGGTTGTTGAAGTCGTGGGCCACCCCGCCGGTGAGCAGGCCGATGGCTTCGAGCTTCTGCATCTGGCGCATCTGCGCTTCGGCCGCCTGCAGGTCGCGAGAGCCGGTTTGCACCTGGACTTCCAGTGCTTGGTTGAAGGTGCGCAGTTGCTGCTCGGCGTCATGGCGGTCGTGCACGTCCACCGCGGTGCCGTACCAGCGCAGCAGGGCGCCGCTCTCAGGGTCGCGGTAGGGCTGGGCGCGCACCATGAACCAGCGGTAGCTGCCATCGTGGTGGCGCAGGCGGTGTTCGCTCTCGAACACCTGGCCGCTGGCGCGGGCCTGGGCAAAACCTTGCTCGGCGGCGGCGATGTCGTCGGGGTGCACGCAGGTTTCGGCATACCAGTGGAAAGCCTCTTGCTGGCCGGTTTCGCCGAAATAGTCGTGCCAGCGCTGGTTGAAGAATTCGAAGCGCCCGTTCTGGTCGGCCACCCAGACCAATTGCGGCACGGTGTCGGCGATGGTCTTGAATGCCGATTCGCTCTCGCGCAGGCGGGCCATCATTTCGTGCTGCTGGGTCACGTCCACCGCAGCGCCGAACCATTCGATGATCTCGCCGTGGTCGTCAAAGATCGGCACGGCCCGCGACAGGGTCCAGCCGAAGCGGCCGTCTGGCAGCCATACGCGGTGTTCCAGTTCGAAGATGGCCCGCTCGGCTATCGCCTTGGCGATGGCGGCGAGCACTTTGGGCCGGTCTTGCGGGGGGATGTAGGTTTCGATCCACTGCGGGTCGGGTTGTGTGGCGTCTTGCAGAAACCCCTCGCCGCTGAGTTGATGCATGGCCTGCCAGTCAGGGCTCATGCGATAGATCGCGGTGCTGCTCGCGGTCGCCAGCAAGCGCAAGCGCAGCTCGCTGTCCAGCAGCGCGCGGCCCAATGTGGGGACTGCCGGGGGTTCTGGTCGGCTGTTGGGCATGTGTAATGGTCCTGAAGTCTCGTGCGCCTGGCGGGCTCCTCAGGTGCGCGCGCCTGATGATCGAATGTTCAGATTAGCCGCTGCGCCCTGACCTTGCCGGGATCAGCGCAACACCTGCACCTGCAAAAAAGTGTCTGCGACATCCGATCCCCTGATGTGGCAAAAAATTCCCTGTGGGATCACGCGGGCCAGCGCCTTGGCGTTTCAGCCCAGCTCGCGTGACATCAACCAATGTTCCTCGCCCCAGGCCTCGAAGCGCTCCAGCAGGCGCCAACCGCGCTTTTGGTAATACGCCTGCTGATCGTGGGTATGCAGGTAAAGGGTCGTGATGCCGGTTGTGCGCGCCTGTTCGCAGATGCCGTCGATCAGTTGCTCGGCCAGGCCCTGGCCACGCGCCTGCGGGGTGACGAACACGCAGGCCAGCCAAGGGCCGAGGTCGGGGCGCTCGGGCAGGTCGTCAGTGGCCAGCGCGGCGCTGCCCAGCAGATGGTCGCCGTCGAGGGCGATCAGGCAGCGCCACTGGCCATTGTATTGGCCATCGGAGAATGCCTTTTGCCAGTCGGGCAGGGGCAGGTCGGCGAATTCGTAGTGGAACTGCTGGTGCAGCCATAGCGCCAGGGTGTCGCTGTGCTGCATGTGGTTTTCGAGCCAATCCAGGCGGAGCATGGGCATTCCTTTCAAGTGAGGCCTTGTTGCAGGCCAGGGGTACCGGCGCCGGGGCGCTCGCGTATGATGGCGCACTTTTTGGCACGTGCGCCAATGCCAGGCCTGTTACCCCACGCGAGTAAGGACACCTATATGCGCGAGCGCAAATCGGCACGGCTGCTGGTCATCAACCCGCAGCGACGGGTGCTGTTGTTCAGGTTCGTGCACACGCAAGGCGCGTTGGCCGGTGACGATTACTGGGCTACGCCGGGCGGCGGGCTGGAGGCGGGCGAGAGCTTCGAGGCAGCGGCCATTCGCGAGTTGCGTGAAGAGACCGGCATCGTCATCGATGCGGTGGGTGAGTCCATCGCCGAACGCCGCTTCCCGCTGGTGCTGCCGAGCGGCGAAGAGGTGCTGTCGGTGGAGCGCTATTTCATCGTGCAGGTGGTGCAAGGCGCGCTGTCCAACGCCGAGTGGACTGCAAACGAATGCGCGGTGATTGCCGACCATCGCTGGTGGTCGGCCGAGGAACTGCGGGCGACCACCGACACCGTATGGCCGCAATGGTTGGTTGGCAAACTGGAGGAAGAGGGCGTATTTGCTTGGGCGCCGGATCTTACGACAGCGCCGCAAATACCGACCCGGTAATCCGCTCGCTCAACAGCTCCAGTGCCCGCAGCCCCGCCAGCGAATTGCCCGCGGCATTGAGCGCCGGTGACCACACGCAGATGCTGTAGCGCCCCGGCACCACCGCGACGATGCCGCCGCCCACGCCGCTCTTGCCGGGCAAACCCACCCGGTAGGCAAAATTGCCGGCCTCGTCATACAGCCCGCTGGTGGCCATGATCGCGTTCACCTGCTGCGCCTGGCGCGCGCTCAGCACCTGCTCGCCGCTGTTGGGGCAATAGCCGTTGTTGGCCAGGAAGGCGAACCCACGCGCCACGTCGACGCAGCTCATCGACAGCGCGCAATGGTGGAAGTAACTGCGCAGCACCGCGTCGACATCGTTGTGGAAGTTGCCGAAGGCCTGCATCAGGTAGGCCATGGCCGCGTTGCGCGCGCGGTGCTGGTATTCCGACTCGGCCACCACGCTGTCGCTGACGATCTTCGGGTTGGCCGCCAGGCGGCGGACGAAGTCGCGCATCGACAGGGTCGGGGTGGCGTAGCGTGACTGGTTGATGTCGCAGATCACCAGGGCGCCGGCGTTGATGAACGGGTTGCGCGGGCGGCCTTTTTCCACCTCCAGCTGCACCAGCGAGTTGAACGCCTGCCCCGACGGCTCGTAGCCCAGCCGCGACCAGATGCCTTCGCCGCTGTGGTTGATCGCCTGGACCAGGCTGAACACCTTGGAGATGCTCTGGATCGAGAACGGCGTGTGCGCGTCACCCGCGCAGTGCAACTGGCCGTCCAGGCCCTGCACGGCGATGCCCAGCTGGCGCGGTTCGACCTGGGCGAGGGCGGGGATGTATTGCGCCACCTGGCCTTGTTCGAGCAGGGGGCGGACGTGGTCGAGGATCTCTTGCAGAAGTGCTTGCATCGGGGGACCTGGGGCGAAAGGGCAGCGCTTGCGGGAAGTCCTGATAGACGCAGGCCAGCGGCTTCGGAGCACATCGATTGCATCAAGCGCCGCCAGCCGCTAGAGTCTCGCCCCAGGCGTTCGCTGCGCCCGCGGTCCGCGCGAAGGGGTTGCCCAGGCACAGCACGATTTCTTTACATTCCAGCTCCCGGCTTGTCGGCGGACCGAGCCCCACAAGGAGTTGGCATGCCCGCCATTCATGCATCCCGCCATCACGGCCTGATTGACCTGCCCGCCTTGCGCAAGCGCGCCAAGCGCCTGCTGAAAACCCTGGATGACGAAACCTGCGCCCAACTACGCGCCCTTGGCTTGCTCGGGCCCGAGTACCGGCTGGCCGACACCCAGTGGCTGGTCGCCCGCGAAGCCGGTTTCCCCAGCTGGCCAAAGCTCAAGGCCCATGCCGATGCAGTCGATTTCGCTGCCCGCCACCCTGGTTTTGCCGCCGACGGCGAAGCGCAGGTGCAGCATTGGCGCTGCGGCAACGATATCGAGCACAGCCTGCGCATCGCCGGGTTTACCGGTGCCTTCCACATGTTCGACGACCCCATGGTCATGGGGCCGGTGCCGGCGTTGCCAGAGGCGGCTTACTGGCAGGTACGTACCGAGTATGTACTGCGGGCGTTCAAGCTCCCGGCGCAGGATATCGAACAGCGCCAGGCCAGGCAGCGCGCAGCATTGGCGCAGTTGAACAGCGACAGCGAAATGGTCCTCTGGTGCGAGGCGGACGCCTACGACCAGCTGTTCCTGATTCGCGTACTGGCCAGCTTGCCGTGCCTGCCGCGTCGCCTGGAACTGATCGAAACCTGCCAGGTTCCCGGCGTGCAGCACTTTGTCGGTATCGGCCAACTGGCCCCTGATGTACTGGCTTGGCTGTGGCCACAACGGCGCGTCCTCGGCGAGGACGCCTTGGCCCTGGCGCGGCAGGCCTGGGCCGCCTACACCGCACCAGACCCGCGCGCCTGGGCGCAGCTTGCCAGCCGCCCGCATGCGGCCCTGCCGCTGCTGCAGGGTGCGCTGGCGCGTCAGCTGCAGGAACTGCCCGGCGCCGAGGATGGCCTGAGCCTGACCGAGCGTTTGACCCTGCGCATTCTCGCGCGCCTGGGCGAGCAGCCGGCGGCGCGGGTGTTCGCCGAACTGATGGCGCACGAGGAGCCACTGCCTTACCTGGGGGACATGATGTTCGGCGTGCTGCTGCGCCCGTTGATCGACAGCCCACGGCCATTGCTGCTCGAAGGCGAGGGCGACAGCTGGCAACAACGTCCGTTACGCCTTACGGCGCTGGGTGAGCAGGTGCTGGGCAGGCAGGCCAACTGGCTTGACCAACAGCCGGCCGAGCGTTGGGTGGGCGGGGTGCGGATCGCTGCTGGCCAGGCGCCCTGGGTAGTGAATGAGGCAGGGCAGGTGTGGCGGCGATGAACACCTGAGTTCGCAGCGCCGCGCGTCGTCGCTTTTCAAGCGTCGACACCGCGGCAAAATGCGTCGCGCATAGCAAACGTTTTCCCCTTGCAGCAGTTGTGGTTACTGCGCTGCTACGCGACTCCTTGTATCCTTGCCCATGGCCAGGAATGCGCCTTGTGCCGTTGCCTGCAGGTAATGGCAGCCAGCTTGAGAATTCGGAATCTCCATCAGGTACTGACGTGAAGCGTGACATCCACCTCGTTGTGCTCTTGCTACTGGTTATTGGTTGTTCGCTGGCATCGCTGACTCTGTGGAAAGTCATGGCTTCCCGGGAGCGTGCGCTGGAGGAGGTGAACGTCCATGGGCTGAACCTGACCCAGGCCCTGTCGACCTATTCCGAAGGCATCGTGCGCCAGAGCTCGTTGCTGCTGCTTGGCCTGGTCGAGCGCCTGGAGACCGAAGGCAGCGGTCCGGCGCAGATCGAGCGGCTCAGAACCCTGGTGAGCCGTCAGCAGCCGCTGATGCCGCAGCTCAGCGGTGTCACCATCTACGACAACCAAGGCCGCTGGCTGATGTCGTCCAACCGGCCGATCCCGTCAGGTGCCAACAGCAGTGACCGGGCCTATTTCATCCATCACCGCGACGATCCTTCGCGCGAGCCCTTCATCGGCCTGC
The DNA here is from genome assembly GCF_039673365.1 of Pseudomonas sp. TWI923. Lineage (NCBI taxonomy): Bacteria > Pseudomonadati > Pseudomonadota > Gammaproteobacteria > Pseudomonadales > Pseudomonadaceae > Pseudomonas > Pseudomonas sp. TWI923. The sequence continues at coordinate 10,808 of NZ_JBDJLM010000014.1, forward strand.
CGATCCGCAGCCGCTCCAACCAGGAGTGGGTGATCACCATCAGCCGCCGTTTTAATGACGCCGATGGCGCGTTTGCCGGGGTGGTGGCCGTGACGCTGGGGGTGCAGAACTTCCTGAGCCTGTTCGGCCAGATCGATGTCGGGCAGGAGGGCGCGATCGGCCTGTCCTATACCGACGGCTCGATGCTGGTGCGCTATCCCTTCCGTGAGCAGGACATGGGGCGCAACTTCGCCAAGTCGCCGATCTATGCCAAGTACCTGGTGGAGCAATCCGTGGGGACTGCGTCGTTCACCTCAAGCCTTGATGGCGTCGAGCGGTTGTATGCCTTTCGCAAGAACGACCGGCTGGGGCTGGTGACCACGGTCGCGGTGGGCAAGCACGAAGTGCTGGCGGCATGGAAGCTCGAAGCGCTGGTGTCGCTGTTGGTGGTGGCCGGCCTGCTGGGCCTGACGGGCGTCATCGGCTGGATGCTGATCCGCGATATCCGCCGCAGGACCGCCGTGGAGGGTGAACTGCGGGTCACCCAGCAACAGTTGCTGGACTCCAACCAGCAGCTCGAACGCCTGGCGATGAACGATGCCCTGACGGGCCTTGCCAACCGCCGCTGTTTCGATGAAACCCTGGCGCTGGAAGTACAGCGCGCCCAGCGCCAGGGCACGAGCCTGGCGTTGCTGATGATCGATATCGATTACTTCAAGTTGTACAACGACACCTACGGGCATGTTGCCGGCGACGCCTGCCTACGCGAAGTCAGCCACGTGCTGCAGGCCTGTGTCCGGCGCGCCGGTGACCTGGTGGCGCGCTATGGCGGCGAGGAAATTGGCGTCATCCTGCCCAACACCGAGCGCGATGGGGCAGAGGCGGTGGCACGGCATGTGCTCGAGCGGCTGAGCCAGCGAAACATCGAGCATCGCACCAGCCCCTTTGGGCAGGTTACCGTGAGCGTCGGCATTGCCTCGGTGCCGGGGGCGCAACTGCACAGCGGCCAGGCCTTGATCGACGGGGCTGACCAGGCGCTTTATGGCGCCAAGGGCGCCGGGCGCAACCAGCAGGCCTGTGCCTGACGCAGGCGAGCTGGACAGCATTTTCGGTATATGGTTGTATGTTGCAACTAATTGCTGGCGAGGCTGACAGATGAACATCGATCCTTCCCTGGTGGAGCAGATCCGTAGCGCTTCACGCATCATGGTTCGCGAGCTGGGCTTCATGGGCAACACCCTGGCGGGCACTGCCCATTCGCCCTCGGCGGTGCATGCGTTGCTGGAACTGGGCAACTGTGGCGCGTTGACGGCGGCGCAGTTGGTGCAGCTGCTGGGCCTGGAGAAGTCCAGCGTCAGCCGCATGGTCGCCAGGTTGATCGATGCCGAAGAGGTCGAAGAAGCCGCTGGCGAAGCAGACGGCCGTACCAAACGCCTCACCCTGACCGCCAAGGGCCAGCGCACGGTCGAGGCGATCCATGCCTTTGGCCAGGCCCAGGTCAGCAGCGCGCTTGCCGTACTTGATACCGCGCAACAGCAGGGCGTGGCGCAAGGGCTGCAAGCCTATGCCCAGGCGCTGCAGGCTCATCGCCTGGGCACCGAGACAAAGCCAGCCAGCGCGATCCAGATCAGTTCCGGTTACCGCCCCGGTCTGATCGGCCGTATTGCCGAAATGCATGGGGTGTACTACGCCCGGCACTCAGGCTTCGGGTCGTACTTCGAGCGCAAGGTCGCCACTGGCGTGGCCGAGTTCATCGGGCGCCTGGACGATCCGCGCAATGCTATCTGGGTGGCCAGCCAAGGGGAGCGCATCGTTGGCTCGGTGGCCATTGATGGGCAGGGCCATGGCGACAGCACCGCCCATCTGCGCTGGTTCATTCTGGACGACGGCTGCCGAGGTGCTGGCGCGGGCCGCCGCTTGCTTCACGAGGCCATGACGTTCTGCGACCGGCAGGGGTTCTCGGCCATCGAGCTCTGGACATTCAAGGGGCTGGACGCGGCGCGGCGCCTGTATGAGTCGTTCGGCTTCGAGCTTACCCACGAGGCGCCCGGTAATCAGTGGGGCGCGAAGGTCATCGAGCAGCAGTTCGTGCGGCGGGTGGGGCCGCGGTAGCCTGCCATTGCGCTCACTTGCCCTGAGCATCCGCGTCCGCAAGCCTGTGCTCAAGCGCATGCGCACGGTGCACTGGCCCGCTCTAGTACGGGGGCGAGCGTTTATCAGCAAGCTTCTGTAAGCTGCTGGCTCCACTCCCGCAGAGTCCTTGAAAATGGATGCCCACTCGATTCTTGCCTTCACCCTGGTCGCCGCGATCGCCATTGCCAGCCCTGGCCCCGCAACGCTGATGGCGATCAATAACAGCCTGGCTCACGGGCAACGCAGCGCGGTGTGGTCGTCGCTGGGCAACGCCAGTGGGCTGTTCTGCCTGTCGGCGGCGGCGATGCTGGGCCTCGGTGCATTGCTGGCCAGCTCCGAATGGCTGTTCAACGCGGTGAAGATCCTCGGTGCCGGCTACCTGTTCTACCTGGGCGCCAAGCAGTTGCTGAAGAAAAGCCCGATGCTGGTGGACGGCCTCGAGGACGGCGCGAAGAAGGCCAGCCCCACGCCCAGCAAACTGTACAAGTCGGCGTTCCTCACGGCGGTGACCAACCCCAAGGCGACCATGTTCTTCACTGCGCTGTTCCCGCAGTTCATCGACCAGGGCGCCGCGTTGCTGCCGCAGTTCCTGATCCTCACCAGCATCTTCATGGCGTTGTCGCTGGCGTCGCTGAGCCTGTATGCCGCGCTCGCCACCCGGGCCAAGGGCGTGCTGACCCGGCCGGCGCTGTCGCGCTGGGTGAGCCGAGTGGTGGGGACCACCTTCATTGGTTTTGGCGCGGCGATTTTGACCATGCGCCGGCAAGGGGTGTGAGGCAGGCGTCGGTGTAGCGCTCAGGCCACGGGCGTCGACACCGTGTTGACGCCCTCCAGCGTGGCAAAGGAAATGTCCTTGGCCGTGAGCAGGAAATCACTCATGTAGGGCACCTCGAGCATGTCGCTGCGAACCGCTGCGTAAAGCGTGGCGTGCAGACCTTGCTCGCCCAGGCGCTTGGCAAGCACATAACCGCGCAAAGTGTATTCATGCACTGCCCAGTTCGGCAGGCAGCAAACCCCACGGCCGCTGGCAACCAACTGCATCATCATGATCGTCATTTCTGCGGTGCGCACCTGGGCCGGCTCGATCTCGGCCGGTTCGATGAAGCGGGTGAAGATGTCCAGGCGGTTACGCTCGATCGGGTAGGTGATCAGGGTCTGGCTGGCGATGTCGGCAGGTTCCACATAGGGTTTTTCACGCAGGGCATGATGTTTGTCGATGGCCAGCATGGCCTCGTAGCCGAACAGCGGCACGTAGGTGATGCCGGGCAGGGGTATGGGGTCGGAGGTCACCACGAGGTCGAGGTCCCCCCGCTCCAGGGCCGGCAGTGGCGCGAACGACAGCCCCGATGCCAGGTCCAGTTCGACGTCTGGCCAGGCGCTGCGGAATTCGTCCAGCGAGGGCATCAGCCATTGGTAGCAGCTGTGGCATTCGATCGCGATGTGCAGCCGGTCGGCCGTGCCGCCAGCCAGTTTGCCCAGGTTGCGTTCCGTCGTGCGGATCAGGGGCAGTACCTGGTCGGCCAGTTGCAGCAGCTTGAGGCCGGCGGTGGTGAAGCGCACCGGCTTGGACTTGCGCACGAACACGGGCATGCCGAGGCGGTTTTCCAGCTCGCGGAATTGGTGCGACAGCGCCGACTGCGTGAGGTGCAGGCGCTCGGCGGCGTCGGGCAGGCTGTCCGTTTCGCGCAAGGCATGCAGTGTACGAAGGTGTCTCAAGTCGATCATGAGCAGAAGGCAAAGCCTCAAGCCGCGCCAGGCGCGGCGAGGTTGCAATAGTTTCCTTTGAAATACAGCAGGGGTTGCGTAGCCGAGGCTTCATGCAGCTTCAACGCTTTCACTTCACCGATGACGATCAGGTGATCGCCGGCCGCGTGTTCGGCGTGAATCTGGCAATCGAGCCAGTGCAGGCTGCCGGCGATGACCGGGTTGCCCAAAGGCGATGCCTGCCATTGGACGCCATGCCACTTGTCCGTGCCTTTGCGGGCGAACTGGTTGGAAATCCCGACCTGCTCACCCGACAGGATATTCACCGCAAAGCGACCCGCCTGGCGCATGCCGGGATAGCTGGCCGAGCTGGCCATCACGCTGAATGACACCAGTGGCGGGCTCATCGACACGCTATAGAACGACTGGCAGGTGAAGCCGAGCGGCTCGCCATCGATGAGCGAGGTGATGACCGTGATGCCGGAGGCGTAGTGCCCGAGCGCTTCGCGAAAGCGCGAGGGCTCGATGGCAGTGGTGGAAAGTGACATGGTGGGACCTGACGTTGACCTGCCCTTAATTGGCCAGGAGTTCTCTGCGGACGATTTCTGCGCCTGCGCTCAAGGCACTCAGCTTGCCGCGGGCGACCTGACGGGGCAGGGGGGCCATGCCACAGTTGGTGCAAGGGTAAAGCTTGTCGGCATCGACGAACTGAAGTGCCTTGCGCAGGGTATTGGCCACTTCCTCGGGCGTTTCAATGGCGTGGTTCGCCACGTCAATGGCGCCGACCATCACTTTCTTGCCGCGGATAAGCTCGATCAGGTCCATGGGGACGTGGGAGTTGTGGCATTCCAGCGAGATGATATCGATGCTGGATTCTTGCAGCTTGGGGAAGGCCTCTTCATATTGCCGCCACTCCGACCCCAGGGTCTTTTTCCAGTCGGTGTTGGCCTTGATGCCGTAGCCGTAGCAAATATGGACGGCGGTTTGACACTTGAGGCCTTCAATGGCCCTTTCCAGGGTGGCAACCCCCCAGTCATTGACCTCGTCGAAGAACACATTGAATGCCGGCTCATCGAACTGGATGATGTCAACGCCGGCAGCTTCCAGCTCCCTGGCTTCCTGGTTGAGAATCCTGGCGAATTCCCAGGCCAGTTTTTCGCGGCTTTTATAGTGGTTGTCATACAGCGTATCGATCATGGTCATGGGGCCTGGCAGCGCCCATTTGATCGGTTGCCCGGTTTGCTGACGCAGGAACTTGGCATCTTCGACAAACACTGGCTTTTGCCGCGCTACAGCACCCACCACTGTCGGTACGCTGGCGTCATAGCGATCACGGATGCGCACGGTTTCACGCTTCTCGAAATCAACGCCGCTCAGGTGCTCGATGAAGGTGGTTACAAAGTGCTGGCGGGTTTGCTCGCCGTCACTGACGATATCGATGCCGGCGTGTTGCTGCTCCTGCAATGACAGGCGCAAGGCATCCTGTTTACCTTCGATCAATGCCTGATCTTGCAGTTTCCAGGGTGACCAGAGTGTCTCGGGTTGTGCCAGCCAGGAGGGCTTGGGCAAACTACCTGCCGTCGAGGTGGGTAACAGCTTTTTCATGAAGATGGCCTTGTATTTCTGAAGAGTCAGGCAGCGTAGTTGGCGGACCACTGCTCAAGTATCGAGTGATAAGGTTTGATGAAGTGTTCCTCGACAAAGCGCCCCTGCTCGATAGCCAGCCGGCTACGTTCCTCTCGGTCGTAGACAATGCGCGTCAGCGAATAATCTTCATGCTTCAGGCTGGGCTGGTAGGATTTCCCTGCCGCAGAGTTCGCATTGTAGATTTCGGGGCGGTAGATCTTCTGGAAGGTATCCATGGTGCTGATGGTGCTGATCAGTTCAAGGTTGCTGTAGTCACCGAGCAGGTCGCCGGAAAAATAGAAGGCCAATGGCGCCACACTGTTCGGCGGCATGAAATAACGCACCTTCATGCCCATTTTGGCGAAGTAGTCATCGGTCAACGAGTGTTCATCTTGCTGATATTCATAACCCAGTACCGGGTGCTGGTTTTCAGTGCGATGGTAAGTCTTGCTGCTGGAAACGCTCAGGCAGATGACAGGCTGCTTGGCAAAGTGCTCTTTATAGGTTGTTGAACTGACGAAGTGCTTGAATAACTTTCCGTGCAGTTCTCCAAAATGCTCTGGCGTGCTGAACGCAGGCTGGTTTTTATTGTGCCACAGAAGCAGCACGCTAAAGTCGTAATCGCGCACGTAAGACGAAAAGTTGTTCCCCACCATGCCGGCCGTGCGCTCGCCGGTTTTTCGATCGACTATCTGTGTTTTCAACAGTTCGATCAGCGGCAGGCCGTTATCGGCGCTTTCGGCATCGATATTCATTTCGACGGAAATGATTTCAAGCTCGACGCTGTAACGATCCCCATTTGGATTGTCCCAGTGCGCCAAGGCATTGAAGCGGTTGTCAATCATCCGCAAGGTATTGCGCAAGTTTTGCTGACGACTCGCACCCCTCGCCAAGTTGGCGAAATTGGTCGTGAGACGGGTATTTTCGGAGGGCTGATAATTTTCGTCGAAGCGAATGCGCTTGATGGAAAATTCAAAATCCGTTTTCACCATGATCGGGGTCCCACTCAAATATTCATAAACACTGCAATTGGCATGTATTTTATGTGGCGGTACTGAGCGAGTGGAACTGAATTGATTTCACAAGCCCTTTAGTCGCGCTCATGACTGCTGCGCTGCTCAATACGACCAGCCAGGCAGAACAGCATGGGGCGATGCAATGAAAGTCGGCTTTGGGTCGAGAACGCAGCTTCCAGTGGCCTTCTGGCGCCAGGGGTCGATACTTCTCTGTACAGGCGTGCGCGCTGCGGGTTTCGCGCACTGCGGGAGGTGGTAGATGAACAAGTTATCGATTGTAGGTGCCGGCATGGTGGGCGAGGCGGCGGCCCAGGTCATCGCCCGGGAAGAGCTGTGCCGCGAGTTGATGTTGATCGATGTGCAGGGCGAGTTGGCGCAGGGCAAGGCGCTGGATGTGTGGCAGGCGGCCATCGAGTCGGGGTCCGATACCCGGGTGCTTGGCGGGTCCGATGCCAAGATGCTGGAAGGCTCCGACCTGGTGGTGATTACCGCGGGTGTGCCGCGCAAACCAGGGCAATCGCGTCAGGATGTGTTGAGCATCAACCTGCCTATTCTCGACAGCATCCTGCTGGATATCATGCGCCATGCGCCGGCGGCGACGCTGCTGGTGGTGTCGAACCCGGTCGACGTGCTGACCTATCGGGCCTGGTCCCGCAGTGGGCTGGTGCGCAACAAGGTATTCGGCCAGGCGGGGGTGCTGGATACCGCGCGCATGAAGTGTTTCATTGCCGAGGAAACCGGGTTTTCCGCCCGCGACATCACGGCGCTGGTACTCGGCGGCCATGGCGACAGCATGGTGCCGTTGATGCGCTACTGCGCGGTCGGTTCGGTGCCTTTGTCCCAGTTCCTGTCAACCGAGCAGATCGAGCGGATCGTGCAGCGTACCCGCCAGGGTGGCGGCGAGATTCTGGGCTTGAAGAAGCTGGGAAGCGCCTGCGATGCACCCGGTGTGGCCATCGCGCAGATGGTCGATGCCATCGCCAATGGGCGCAACCGCATTTTGCCGACGGTGGCGATCCTCGACGGCGAGTACGGGCGTAAGGATATCGCGATGGGTGTGCCTTGTGTGCTGGCAGAAGCAGGGATCAAGCGCGTGATCGAGCTGCCCCTGGATGCGCAGGAGCAGGCGATGTTCGATCATTCTGCCGACCAGGTGATGCGTGACATCGCAGAAATGAAAGCGATGTAAGCAGGTGAGCGTGTCGCAGCCCGCTCAGGCGCCTCCCTTGGCCTGCTGTTCCAGGTGCAACTGCAAGGTCGGATCGATTTGCAGTGCGCTGGCCAGTTCGTCAAGGTAGGCCCGCTCTGCGTCCTGCTGGTCATCCACCAGCATCACGCTGGCCAGGTACATCTCTGCGGCCATGGCCGGGTCCCGGGCGGACTGAGCCACCTGCACGGCATCGAGCGGCCTGCTGACTTCTTCATCCAGCCATTGCTGAAGTTGCGGGTCGCTGGTCTGACGTTTGATTTCGGCGTAGATCAGCTGCTCTTCCTGTTCGTCGATGCGGCCGTCCGCCTTGGCGGCCGCAATCAGCGCGCGCAGGATGGCATGGCTGTGGTCCTCGGCCTCGGGGCCGGACAATTGATCGACAGTACGCAGGGCCTGTTGCGGGGCTGCCGCCTGGCTGCGCTGCCAGCTTTGATAGGCCTGGAACGCCATCATGCCCAGCGACGCCAGGGCCGCGTAATTGGGGCCACCCGCGGAGCGCCCCTGGCCAGCGCTGCCGCCGCCACCCAACAGGCCGCCCAGCAAACCACCAAGGCCGCCGCCAGCCGAACTGCCGCCGCCGCCAAGCAGGCCGCCAAGCAAGCCACCCAAACCGCCCAGGCTGTCTGGCGATGAAGTGCCGCCGTTCCCTTGTTGCGCTTGCGAGCTTTGCCCGGCCCGGAGTAACTGCTCGAGCAGATCACTGGTGTTCATGGCGCCGCCCTCGGTTGGTAGTGGTTGCCCAGACAGCAACGATAGCCCTCTCAAGGCGATCTGCCATGACCGCCTGACCGATGGGAAACACGGGGTGATGCTCTGTTGGACTTGCGCTGGATGCTGCCGGATCGGGCAGGGGGGTGGCAGGGGGGTGGCAGGGAGTGGTAGTGGCAATCAGGCCACCGGGCAAGTCGCCTGGCGCGTGGATCAAGTGTTGGTGTTGCGCTGACGCGAACGTTGATATCGGTTAAAGCCGATCTGTATTGCTGCTGCCACCAGGCACAGCAGGCCGACTTTCAGCGTCGGGTCCATGGCGTAGTGTTCGCACACTTTGCCCACGGCAATCACGCTCACGAAAATGGCGATCGGTAACAACAGCTTTTGCATCCCATGCTCCTGGCATCGAGTCTTCAAGACTTCTGTGTGGTGGGCGAGGGTATCGCGTTGCCGACCAACAAGCAGCAATGCCGTGCAGCGCTTGCCGTCGCCGACGGTGCTGCTGGCCGGTATGATGGCGCCTGTGCATCAAGCCCGACCTACCCGGACAACCCAATGAACCGCCAGAAAAAGATCAAGCAGCTCCTTAAAGCCCACGCGAAAAAGGCCAGTGCCAAGTTGGCGCCGCGCAAGCCCAAATACATCTGCAAGGCCGACCGGGCGAAGCTGGCGGCCGAAGCCGGCGCCCTGGCAGATACCAGCGCCGAAAGCTGAACCTGCCCCTGCGCGCACTCATTGCGCGGCAAATCATCCGGCTGACGCAGGCCCGCTGATGGGCCTCAGCCCGGCAGCACCATCACCATCTCGTGCCAGGCCATGCCGCCATGGTCGGAAGCCGAAGGCTTGACGTAGCGGTAGCCCATGCGCGCATACAGCTCGACATGGCGCTCCTTGCACATCAGGTGAAGGGTGCGCTTGCCCATTGCCTGCATGCGCTCGACGAAGGTGCGCATCATCAGGCTGGCGTAGCCTTTGCCCTGGTGGGCCGGGTCGATCACCACCGACATGATCACGGCGTTGGGCGCCGCGCTGTCATGGCCCACCAGCTCCTTGAATGCCTCGTCGGACATCACTACCTTGTGGGCGCAGCCACAGTTGATGAAGCCGATCACTTGCCCCGCCAGTTCCATGATCAGGAAGCCTTGCGGGTACTGGGCGATGCGGGTGGCGATCTTCTCGCGGGTGGCGGCTTCGTCGCCTTCATAGGCGCTGATTTCGATTTCGAAACAACGGTCGACGTCGGCAGGGGTGGCGGTGCGGAAGGCGGGGAGGGGCATGGCGGTCTCGGGTAAAGAGTCAGAGGCCGCCATGATAGAAAATGCAGCGCAAGGGTGCTGCATTGTTTTTCAGCCATTACGGGCGCGCAGCGCCTGCGCCTGGCCCAGGCGGTACTGGTTGTCGCCGCTGCGCTTGGCTTCGTACATCGCCAGATCGGCAACATGGATCAGTTGGTCGCGGGTCTGCCCGTGATCGGGGAACAGCGCGATGCCCAGGCTGACGCCGACCCGTTGCAACCTTTCGCCCAGGCGGATGGGGGCCTCCAGCGGCAACAGCAACCGCTGCGCGATCACCCGAGCCTCTTCCTCGGGGGCGCGCTCGGCCGATAGGCCTTCCAGCACGGTGACGAACTCGTCGCCACCCAGGCGCGCCACGCTGTCCGAGTTGCGCAGTGCCTCGTGCAGGCGGGCCGCGGTGGCCTGCAGCACCTGATCGCCCGCTGCGTGGCCAAGGCTGTCGTTAATCGCCTTGAAGCCGTTGAGGTCAATAAATACCAGTGCAACACGGCTGTGGCTGCGCCGGGCCAAGGCCAGGGCACCCTCCAGGCGCTCCTCGAACACCAGGCGGTTGGGCAGGCCGGTCAGCGGGTCATGGTGTGCCAGGCGGTGCAACTGGTTGGCCCAGGCTTTCTCCTCGGTGATATCACGCACCACGCCCATCATCTTGATCGGCGTGCCACGTTCGTCCTTGACCACGTTGCCGGTCTCGCGCAGCCAGTGCAGCGTACCGTCCGGCCAGACCACCCGGTATTCCTCGTCGTGGTTCTCGCCGGTTTCGATGCAGCGCAATTCGCCGGCGCGCACATGGGCGCGATCGTCCGGGTGAACCGCGTTGCAGAACAGTTCGTAGCTCGGTGTCACTTCGTCGACCGCATAGCCGAACATGCCGTAGATGGCGTCGGACCAGTACAGATGGTTGGTGTCGATGTCCCAGTCCCAGGTGCCGATACGGGCGAAATACTGGCTGCGCTGGAAGCGTTCGGCCTCGGCCAGGATCGGACGGATCAGCAGCCATTGCCTGGCATTGGCCGTGCCTTGCTGGCTGATGTAAAGCGCGCGCGGTTGGCCATCGTCACCTGTGACCTGCACCGAGCCGGCTGGCGTGGCCAACTGCGGTAGGCGTTCTTGCAGGCGCAGGCCCAGCAGCGGCGTGTTGGCACAGCCAAGCAGTTCGGCCGCAGCCGGGTTGTGCCAGCACACCCGGCCATCACGGGCCAGCTGCACCATGCCCACGTCCAACCCTGCCAGCAGGGTGCGGTGCTGCTGGCGCTGGCGATGCAGCAGCCATAGCAGCGCCAGGCTGGGCAGGGTGGCGAGCAGGATGACGAACAGGGTAATCATCGGGCAGCGACTGATCCAAGAGGCTGAAAAATAGCTGCATTATGCCCAACTAATGATGGCAGTTCGCCGGCAAAGGTTATCAACCCTGTTTCACAGAACCAGCTAACCCGGATTACCCGCCTGAAGATGCGCCGCATCGATGTTGCACATCACATCGCGCAACTTCCCGATCAGCGACTGGCGCTCCAACGGTCCCCATTGCGCAATGTCGCTCTTGCGTGCCACTTCATCCCCCAGGGCAAAGGGCTGGGAGAAATACACCCGGCCGAACTGCGCCATTTCGTCCCGCTCGCAATTGATCACCCGGGTCGCCCGCGAACTGCGGATCGCTGGAGGTTTATCGCCGGGGGCGGCGGGCCCGAGGTAATTGTTGATCAGGTAGAACTGGCGCAAATTCCGATTGCCCTGGTACAGGGCGACCGAGTCGGCGTCGAAGTAGGTTGCCAGTTCGGCGTCCTCCAGCAGTTTGAACATGCCTTTTGGGGCCGTGGCCGGTGCTTCGGTCACGGCTTTGTGCGGCACAGTGCCGTGGGCGCATCCGCCCAGCAGCACTACAGCGGCCAGGCATGGCAGGCGCTTCATCGTGTGGTTCCTTGCGCCACATCCGGGCGTTCCTGCTGCAACAGACGCTCATCGACGCTGCCCTGCAACGAACAGAGCAAGCGGGTCTTGCCGTCCTCGACGCTGAGCATCAGCAGCTTTTCCGCAGAGCCCGCCGCCGGAGCGATGCCCTCGGCAGCGGAGGTATTGTCCTGCCAGGCGGAATTGGCGTTCAGCTTGATCCGTGGCCTGGAAATGAAGTACTCACCGGCCTCCTGCCAGTTGGCCTGCGGCAACTTGGCCATGACTTGCTCGCGGCTGGCATCGATTTCGAAGCCCCAGAAGTAGTAAGTGCCTTGCTTGCCCAGGTCCATGACCCGGTCGTAGTAGCTGGTCAGGCGCAGCCCCTGGTCGTCGACAGCGGGGGTGAAGTGCTGGAACGCGGTGTCGAAGTCGCGGCGGTCCGCCACCGGCAGCCAGGCCAGGCCGCGCTGATCGTCGCGGGCCAGCTTGACGGTCTTGCCCAGGTCGGCGCGCTGAGAATACAGGTGCTTGAAGAATGACGGCTCACACGAGACCAGGCTTTCGCTGAGGCCGCTGGCCAGTGCATTACCGGAACACATTGCGAGGAAAAGGGGCAGGGCCGCTTTGCTGCAGGAGAAGGATAAAAGGCGACGCATGTCCATTGCTTGGAGATTCCTGGTGGAGTGAAAGGGCGCGATTTTAATAGCGTCAGGACGCTGTTACAAACTCAGAAGCTACCAGCCTTGCGCATGCGGCCCTGGCCCCGCCAATGCCGGAAACAGCGGCAGCACCTCTTCGGCCAACTCCTGAATCACCTCCTGCGCCGGGCGCCGGGCCATCTGCACGCCCAGTGCCGCATGGTTGACCCCGGCCTCGCGCCATTCCCTCAGCAAATCGATCAACCCGTGGCGCCCGGTGCGCAGCACATAGCCGCCTTGCTGAGGCGTACGCGGGTAGTGCGGGTCGTCGTCCAGGTCGATCCACTCATTGGTCATGTGCGGGCGGAAGCCGCCGCCGGGGATCGCCGCGCGCCAGGCGCGGATCTTTTCGGCCAGGCGGCGTGGGCCGAGGCTGTTGTGGGTGGCGTCGGGGTAGGTGAGCCAGCCGTCGGCATGCTCGCCCAGCCATTGCAGGCTCTGGCGCGACGAGCCGGTTACCACCAGTGGGATGCGCCCGCTGACGGGCCTGGGCAGCAGCCGGGCAGCGCTGAGTTGCCCCAGCGGTGAGTCGATCGGCCCGGGGTGTTCGGCCAGCAGCCGGCGGAAGTAGTCCACGCTCTGCGCGAAGCGCTCGCCACGGCTGTGATGGTCAATCCCGTACGCGGGGAACTCTACCGGTCGGTCACCCGAGGCGATGCCCAGCACCAGGCGCCCGCCTGAAAGGCAGTCGAGGGTGGCGGCGGCCTTGGCCAGGTCGATGGGGTGGCGCAAGGCGAAGATCGCGCTGCCGGTCACCAGGGCGATGCGCCGGGTGTGGGCGGCCAGGTAGGCCAGGTAGGTGAAGGGGTCGAACACCTGCCCGGCGTCGCCGAAAGCTGGGTCGAACAACGGCACGTCGTGCACCCAGGCTGCCGCGAAGCCCAGCCGGTCGATCTCGCTGACCAGTTGCGCCTGCCCTTGGAGTACCGCCATGTCGCCGTCATAGAAGCGCAGCGGCAGGAAGATGCCCAGGGTCAACTGGTCGGGGGCGAACATGCGCCGGTAGCCGGGGTGATGGGCGAAGGCGGCGGCATTGGCGCCGCAGGGGGTGGTGTGCATGACCGTTCCTTGGTTGATGAGGGGTTTCATGGGCCGGTGGCCGGGGCGGGCAGGCGCAGGCCGCGCTGCACGGCGGGGTGCTGGTCGACTTGCCGGTACCAGCGGTTGAGGTGCGAGTGGCTGCTGAAATCGAAGCCCACCAACGCTGCGATATGCAGCCAGGCGAAGGTGGCGATGTCGGCGATCGAATAGGCTTCGCCAGCCAGCCACGGTCGGGTGGCAAGGTGCTGGTCGAGCGTGGCGAAGGTGCTCTCGGTAAGGTGGCGATAGCGCTGGATTGCCGCAGGGCAGGGCGTGGCCTCGAAGCATTCGAAGTGCACGCGCTGGCCAAGCAGAGGCCCCATGCTGGCGCTGTGGTACATCAGCCAGGTGATCGCCGCCCAGCGTGGCTGCGGCTGTGGGGCGAGCAGCTGGCCACTGAGCTGCGCCAGGTACAGCAGAATGGCGGCAGACTCGGGCAGGCCCATTTCTTCGAGGGCGATGGTTATCTTGAAACCGTTGGGCGAGCTGTCGGTGTAGAGAACAAGGGTGGGGTCGTGCATGCTGGATGCCTCAGGAAAACTAACGTAAGTTGTTTGGCCTGAGCGCTATCCTATGCATGCTGGCGTGAATACAGAAACGATAGCTTTAGCACCTAGCATTAGATTTTCTAAATAGAGGGATCCCATGGGAGCCGTTCTGCCACTGCTCGCCTTGCGCGCCTTCACCGAAGCCACCCGCTTGGGCAGCCTGAAAGCTGCCGCCGAGCACATGGGCGTCACCCCCGGGGCCATCAGCCAGCAAATCCGCCAGCTGGAGGACCGCCTCGGCGTCACCCTGCTGACCCGCAGCCGCCATGGCCTGCAGCTCACCGAAGCCGGGGCGAGCCTGTACCCCGGCCTTTCACGCGGTTTCGGCCAGATCGAGCGTGCGCTGCTCGATCTCGAGATCCAGGCCAACGCCAACACCCTGACCATCAGCACGCAGCCCTCGTTCGCCGCCAGTTGGCTGGTGCCACGCCTGGCCAGTTTCAGCGCGCAGCACCCCGGCATCGAGGTGCGCGTGGAGGCGACGGCGCGGCTGGTCGACCTGCAGCGCGAACGCATCGACATCGCATTGCGCCATGGTTTGGGCGATTACCCAGGGCTTGTGTCGAAAACACTGCTATCGCCCGCGTTACTGCCAGTTGCCAGCCCCGCTTTGCTCGCCAGCGGGCCGGCACTGCACGCCCCTGAAGATTGCCTGCAGTACCCGTTGTTGCAGGATGCCGAGCGCGCAGACTGGGCGCTGTGGTTGCAGGCCCACGGCATCGAGCCCGACCACCGCAGCCGCCGCGGGCCGAGCTATGACGAGGACCTGCTGTTGCTGCGCGCCGCCGCCAGCGGCCAGGGTATCGCCCTGGTGCAGGCGCAGCTCGCCGAAGATGACCTGCGCAGCGGCAGGCTGGCGGTGGCCGTGGAGCGGCCCTGGCCATCACGCTTTGCCTACTATCTGGTCGCGCGCAAGGAGACCCTGAAACGCCCGCAGGTGCGGGCTTTCATAGACTGGATCGAGGGCCAGCTTGCAACCGGGGCAAGCTGAAAGTGGCAAGAACGGCCGGGAAGCCCGGCTGTCAGTTGCGCATCAACCGCAAGCCCCAATGCAAGTGACTGGCCGCAAAGGCCAGGCGGTCAGGCCAGGCTGGTGAGGTCCCCCTGGGCCAGTGCGACGCAGCGTTGCGCGAGCACATTCGTGGGGTCGACCAGGGCTACCCGGGCCGTGCCGATGGGAAAATCATCGGCCATTGGCAGGATCAGCGGCAGCTCGGTACAGCCAAGGATCAAAACGGTCGCACCTTGCTCCACCAGCTGTGCTGCCGCCGTGAGCAGGTCGTCCTTGCACTGGCCAGTTGTGTGTCCCGCCTTGACGCCTTGCTCACCGTAGATGGCGCGCATGACCAGCGCCTGCGCGGCCTCATCAGGCACCATCAGGTTCAAGCCGACCCGTTCTGCAGCCGCGTGGTAAACCCGGCTTTGCAGGGTGCCGGAGGTTGCCAGCAAGCCGACCTTGCAGGTGTTGCCATACGCCTGCCCAATGAACTCGATGGTTTGCGTCAGCATGTTGATGATCGGGATGTGCAGATGCCCCTGGATGCGCTCGACATAGGCATGCGCGGTGTTGCAGGGAATGGCGATGGCCTTGGCGCCTTCGCATTCCAGGCGCTTGCAGGTCGCGTACATGGCCACTGTCGGATCCATCTCCTGGCGCAGCAGATTGGCCGTTCGGTCGGGAATCTGCGGGTTGTGCTCGACCACCATCCTGATGTGGTCCTGGTCCCTGCCGGCTGGCGTGTTCTTGACCACCTTGCCCATGAAGTCGACGGTCGCCGCCGGGCCGACCCCGCCAACAATGCCCAGTTTGAACGGCGCGGCGGTTCGCATGGATTCACTGGATGCGGCGTAGTCGGCATACACCTGGTTCACATCGATGCAGCGGATGCCGCGTCGTTGCAGATCGGCTGCAACCAGGGAAATCTCCGTCATGCCCGGCAGCAGCAACTGTGCCCCTTGGCTGTTGAGGTCCAGGCAGGCCTGGTGAAGCCGCTCCAGCGCAACCCCGTCGAGGTGGCCGGCCTTGATGCCCGCAGGACCGTAGACAGCCTCCATCAGCGCCGCCTGATTGGCAGGCGACGGATACACCAGCGCAAAGTCGGCGCCGAAGTGCTGCTCGAACAGACCGGCAGCGCGGACGTAGTCCGAGGCCAGCACACCGAGGCGTGCACCTGGTTCGGCTACCTGGGCCAGGTGCTGCTTCAGCGCAGCCATCAGGTCGACAATCGGGATGTCCAGTTCCGCTTTCAGCTCATCCATGAACGTCTGGCTGGCGAAGCACGGAATCAGTACGGCATCCACCTCGCTGTCGGTATAGCCCTGGCAGACCTGAAAAACATACAGCTTGCGGGAGGTCATGCTGGCGTCGGTGCTCAGTGGCAGCGACAGGTCCTTGAAAGGATGTTGCTCGAACAGCAGGTGGTAGCGCCCCTGGTCCGCCAGCACCGGCTCACTCTTGAGCAACTTCAGGAACAAGTCCCCGCCCGCCAGCGAACCCAGGCCGCCGATGATGCCAAGCGTGCGGGTAGAGTGATTTTTTCTCGACGGTTTCATGTTCGGTTCATCCAGGCGGTAAGGGGAGTGGGCGGGGTGGTGGATCAGGCGTTCTGTGGGCGGCTGCCGGCGCTGTGCGCTTGAGGGGTGTCGCCGTGCTTGCTCTCCAGGTTGGCAATCACTGCCGTGGCAATGCTGTTACCCACTACGTTGGTGGCGGTGCGGCCCATGTCCAGGAACTGATCGATCGCCAGGATCAACAGCAGGCCCGCTTCCGGCAGATGGAACATGGGCAGGGTAGCTGCGACCACCACCACCGAAGCACGGGCAACGCCGGCCATGCCTTTGCTGGTGATCATCAGGGTCAGCAGGATGAGCAGTTGCTGGGTAAACGACAGATCGACGTTGTAGGCCTGGGCGATGAACATGATCGCGAAGGCCTGATACATCATCGAGCCGTCCAGGTTGAAGGAATACCCTAGGGGCAGGACGAAGCTGGATACGCGCTTGGGAGCACCGAATTTCTCCAGCGCATCGATGGTCTTGGGGTAGGCCGACTCACTGCTGGCAGTGGAAAACGCCAGCAGTACCGGTTCACGGATCAGCTTGCCGAGCGTGAACACCGGGCGGCCGAGGAAGCCGTAGCCGACCGCGAACAGCACCACCCAGAGCAGCAGGATGCCGATGTAGAACTGGCCGATCAGCTTGCCGTAATCGAACAGCAGGCCGATGCCTTGGGTGGTGACCGCAGCGGCGAGGGCGGCAAACACACCGACGGGGGCAAACATCATCACGTAGTCGGTAATACGGAACATCACCTTGGCCAGGTCGTCGACCAGGTCGCCGATTTTCTCGTTGCCCTGTTTTTTCACGTAGGCCAGTGCCAGGCCGAAGAACAGCGAGAACACCACGATCTGCAGGATCTCGTTGTTGGCCATGGCTTCTGCAATGCTGCGCGGGAAGACATGGCTGATGAACGTCTTGAGGCTGAAATCACCGGCGTTGACGGTCAACGCGCTGCCCGCCTGGGCCTGCTGGATACTCAGGTTGAGGTCAGCCCCAGGCTGGAAGACATTGACCAGCAACATGCCCAGGGCCAGCGAGAATAGCGAGGCACTGACGAACCAGATCATCGAGCGCAGACCAATGCGGCCTACCGAGCCGGAATTACCCAGGCTGCTGATGCCGGCCACCAGGGTGGCGAACACCAAGGGGGCGATGATCATCTTGATCATGCGCAGGAAGATGTCGGTGACCAGGCTGAAGTAGCCGGCAATCTCCTTTGCCGAATCAGGGGTGGGCGCAAATGTG
This sequence comes from Pseudomonas sp. TWI923, assembly GCF_039673365.1. Lineage (NCBI taxonomy): Bacteria > Pseudomonadati > Pseudomonadota > Gammaproteobacteria > Pseudomonadales > Pseudomonadaceae > Pseudomonas > Pseudomonas sp. TWI923. Next base: position 28,499 of record NZ_JBDJLM010000014.1, read on the forward strand.
TTGCAACCCCAACCGACGACGATGCCAAGCAGGATTGCCACGGCGATGTATTTGGGTAGTTTCTTGTTGTTCATCTCGACCTCATTGTTTTTGGGGCGCGTCGAAGCTCGTCCGGCGCTGTAGCTACAGCGGCGGGCCAGGTGTCGGGTCAGTCAGCGATTGGCGATCGGACAGGCTTTGGCGGCGGCCAGCGGATACTGAAACCGACAATCCAAAGGGCTGCGAAGGGTGTTCATGGCTGCTTCGTTCCAGCCAACACGCTCAGATTACGCCCTGTGCTTTGATGAGTTGATGAGGAAGCGCGATAGTTTGATGCGTTAATTTCATAGTTGTTCAAGTGCGGCCAATGTCGTCTAAATCATTGCATCAGGCAGTTAAGATTGTTTATCTCCAGGCTTGATTCTGGCTCGCTATTTAACGCTGGCCTGGAGTGGCGCCTTGAACAGTGCAAAACTTTCAGGGACATGCCGTTGCCGATCGAGTCAGCGCTGAACATTTGCCCGAGCCTGCCATGCAAACCAAGTGGATAGATGACCTGCTAGCGGTCGCCGAAACCAAGAACTTCTCCCGTGCCGCCGAGATCCGCTGCATCACCCAGTCCGCGTTGTCACGGCGGATCAAATCGCTCGAGGAGTGGGTGGGCGTCGATCTCGTCGATCGCGGTACTTATCCTGTGCAATTGACCAAGGCCGGCCAGATCTTCTGCAGCGAAGGGCGTGAAGCACTGTCGGCCTTCATGGACCTACGCTCGTCCTTGCGCCGCGGCGAGCGCATGCCCGGGCGGTCGATCCAGGTGATCGCCGGCCATACCCTGTCGATGACCTTCGTGCCGAAATGGTTTGCTGGCTTTCAGCGCCGCTATGGCTATTTCAATGCCCGGGTGCTGGCGGCCAATGTGCAGGAAGCGGTGATTGCCCTGGCGGAGGGGGGCTGCGACCTGATGATCGGCTACAGCCACCCACGCGCGCCGATCGTGCTCGACCCGGACAAATTCATCGGCTTGCGCCTGGGCCTTGATGCGTTCTTTCCGGTCTCGGCCCCCGACGCCGAAGGCCGGCCGTTGTTCGAACTGCCAGGGATCCCCGAGCAGCCCATTCCCTACCTGGCATACACCGCAACGTCGTTCCTCGGGCGGGTGGTCGACGTGATTATCCAGGCTGAACAACGCCAGCCCGAACTCAACCGTTTTTACGAAGCCGACATGGCCATGCACCTGTTGCGCATGGCGCGTGAAGGCTACGGCATCACCTGGGTCCCCGAATCGGCGGTGGAGGAGGAGATTGCTGCGGGCAAACTGGTGCGCGCAGGCGGGCCTGAATGGTCTGCGCAGCTGGAGATCTGGTCGTTTCGCTCCATCGGCAATACCAACCAGACGATGCTGGACCTGTGGAAGTCGCTGGAGAAGGACACGCGTTGAAGGCACGCGCATGGGGTGCTGTATGAAACAAATGCAGCCGGTCTGTATCTATCGATGAGTGCTGCGCAGCGGTAAGTTCGAGGCCCTCATTCACAGGAGTCGAACATGCAACTGACCGCCATTCCCTTCGGCACTACCGACTGGTCGCAGATCGAGCCTGTCGCGCACCCCGGCGAGGTGGGCACCGCGTACTGGCGCACCTGCCAGTTCGGCAGCATCCGTGTGCGACAGGTGGAGTACAGCGCCGGCTACGTCGCTGACCATTGGTGCAGCAAGGGCCATATCCTGCTGTGCCTGGAGGGCCAGCTGGACACCGAACTGGACGATGGCCGGCGCTTCACGCTGAAGGCCGGTATGAGCTATCAAGTCGGCGACAACGCCGAGGCGCATCGCTCATCCACCTTGATCGGGGCCAAGTTGTTCATCGTGGATTGAAGGGTTGCCGCCAGTTAGTGCGCCAAAATCATTGACTCCGGAATGCCAGATTCAGGGAAACCTGGATTGCTGTGAACGGCTTCAACGGGTTGATGGCGTGATGTTGGGAACGGCAGATATCGACCCGTAGCTGACAGTCATGCCAGAGGTGATCTCTGTGGGAGCGGGTTTATCGAGGCGTCGAATCGCCGCGAACACGGGCGAAGCCCGTGCCACTCTCCGCGTCGCCTGCTTCGCGGGTAAACCCGCTCCCACAAGGTTCGCGCCAGCCTCGAAAAATGAGCAAGAGCAGCACCATCGCAATGGCAGCTTTGGGTCGAAAGCTGACCGTAGTGGATGAGCTCTATCGACCCAAAGCTGACGCTCATAGGGCCTGTCTCAGCCATGGCCCACGCAGCTTGATCCACGATAGAGGCACAGAGGGTTAGCCGCTCGTCAGGCCCGCCAGCTATCGCCACTGGCTATCGAGCGCGCCTCGTTGCGTAGCCGCCAATGCGATCTAGACTGCCAAGGTCACGGAGCCGGAATGTTGAGCGTGTGCGTTTAACGACTGCCCACCGTAGTTCGCAAGTTCGCCTCCTTCGCGAATTAAAAACGCAAGGATGTCGACGATGCCCTATTCGATGAAATTGCTTTGCGCCGCTGTCTTGTTCATTTCCCAGAGCGCGCCAGTGCTTCACGCTGCCGAGCAGGCGCCCACCCCTGCATCGCCAATCACCCAACCAGCCACTGGGGTACTGATACACCCAGAGTACGCAAAGGCGATAGCGCGTATGGCTTACATCTGGGGATGGCCGATGGTGAACATGCTCAATCGCAACGACACCATCACCAGGGCTCCGCATCCTGGCCTGCTGGGCGGCATCCTGCCAGTGGCGCCGCAAGGCCAGCTGGGCATGCTGCATGACTACATCACCCCGGCCGAAACCTTCGTCACCTGCCCGAACCAGGACGTGGTGTATGGGCTGGGCTTCTTCTCCCTTGATGACCAACCGGTGATTGCCCAGGTACCGGACTTCGGGGAGCGCTTCTGGGTCTATTCGATCTATGACCAACGCACCGACCAGGTGGGCGAATTAGGCAAGCCTTATGGCAGCAAACCGGGCTTCTACCTGTTGGTGGGGCCGAACTGGAAAGGCGAAAAACCCGAAGGGGTGGAAGTGATCATCCGCAGCCCCACTGCGTTGGCTAACGCCATTCCGCGCATCTTCCTGGATGACACTGCCGCAGATCGGGCCGCGATCCAGGAGAAACTCAACCAGGTTGCCTTCTACCCGCTGAAGGATTTCGACGGGAAGATGAAGAGCATCGACTGGAAGAACACCCCGGACATTCCCAATCCGAACGCTGCCAAAGCCAGCGGCGGGGAAACCAGATGGGTGATTCCCGAGAAGTTCTTCGACCAACTGCCCAAAGTGCTGGACATGGTGCCGCCGCTGCCGGGTGAGGAGGCGCTCTACGGTCAGTTCCGCTTGCTCATGGAGAGTACAGCCAAGGATCCGGCGCTCAAGAAACTGCTGGTGCAGACCGCAGTGGAAAGTGAGAAGGACATCATCAAGCCGTTCTTCGAGTGGAAGCACAACGGGCGCCCGGCGGGTAACGGGTGGAACCGCTCCACCAACAACGCCCAGTTCGGCATCGACTACTTCAACCGTACCGGCACCGCCAAGTCGAACATGTTCGACAACCGCCCGAACGAAACCCAGTACTTCTATACCGACTTCGATAATGCCGGCGCCCCGCTCAACGGCGCGCACAGCTATGAAGTGAACTTTGCCGCCGGCCAGGAGCCGCCGGTGAACGGTTTCTGGTCGCTGACGCTGTACAACGAAAAACACCTGTTCAGCAGTAACCAGCTCAACCGCTATTCCCTGGGCACCAAGAACAAGGACCTTAAGCGCAACGCCGACGGTTCGCTCACGCTTTATATCGCTCCCACCTCACCCGGTAAGGGCAAGGAGAGCAACTGGCTGCCTTCGCCGAAGGAGCCGGTCTCTTTGTACATCCGCGCTTACTGGGGCAAGGAACCGATCCTCGATGGCAGCTGGCAACCGCCGGTGATCAAGAAGATCAAGTAAGCCACTGAGCCGATAAATAGGACCGTCGGTGGCAACGTATGAGGTGCCGCCTTGTACTGGAGGTTTCTTTCATGAGTTCGATGCAACGTATGTTCGCACTGTCTGCGCTGGTTGCTTCGCTGACGGCCATGCCAATGGTGCAGGCGGCCGATCAGGCGCCGGCTTCGCCGCTGATCAAGCAGATCAACAACGGCAATTGGCTTGATCCCAAGGAAGCCGAGAGCCTTCGCGATGAGCTGTATTACCAGCGTGCGGTCTTCGCCTACATGACGATGCTGCCGGCGCTCAACACCATCGGCATGAAGGATGGCTCGGAGCAAGCATTCGGCGCCGGCTACAACGTGCTGCCGATCTGGAAGCAACGCATGGACGCACGGACCATGGTGCCCACGCCCAACGCCGACGTGATCTATTCCATGAGCTATCTGGATCTCAAGCAGACGGGGCCGTTGGTGGTGAAGGCGCCGGCGAATGTCATCGGCATGTTTACCGATTTCTTCCAGAGAACACTCACCGACGTGGGGGCAGTGGGGCCAGACCGTGCGCGTGGCGGTCTTTACCTGCTGTTGCCTCCGGACTACAACGGGCCGGTGCCTGGTGGCTACTTCGCGGTCAAGTCGCGGACCTACAACGTTTTCCTGTTCTTCCGCACTGTGATGGCCAAAGGCGAAGGCAAGCCGGACCCCGCACCGGCGGTCAAGAACGCCGAACTGACCCGCGTCTATCCGCTGTTCACGGTGGAGAAAGACGTGAAGCCCATGGAGTTCCCCGACGCCAGTGGCAAGGCGCTGAACATGATGTACCCGGTGGACAACAACTACTGGGCCAAGCTCAAGGCCTTCGTCGACTATGAACCGGTCGAAGCCATTGATCCCGAACTGCGCGGCGTGCTGGCGTCCATCGGCATCATCAAGGGCGCGCCGTTCAAGCCTACGGACAAGCAGCAAGAACTACTGAAAAAGGCGGTGGAAACCGCACCGAAAATGATCCTCGCCAACCGCCAGTTGGGGCGCGAAGACAAACGCAATCTCTACTATCAGGACCGTCAGTACGAGAACACCTGGGCCGGTGGCACCAATGACTGGATGCAAGAAAGCTACCTGGACGTAAACCAGCGCGCCAACTTCTTCCAGTTCGCCTATTCCTCGGCACCGGCGATGGTGATGCACACCACGGGGGCTGGCTCGAAGTACCCGTTCACAGGGCGTGACAAGGATGGCAAGTTTCTCGAGGGCGGGGGTACCTACAAGCTGCGCCTGCCGCCGAATCCACCCGCTGCGCTGTTCTGGGCGGTGACCGCTTACAACATCACAGACGGCACCATGCCCGAGACGAAACAGCTGTTGCCATCCACCAATGGCTACTACGACATCCCCAAACAGCAGGATGGCTCTATCGAGATCTGGTTCGGCCCCGAGAAACCGGCGGATGTTGCCGATGCAGCGTTCATCCAGACAATCCCTGGCCGCAACTTCCTGGTAGCACTGCGCTTGTACGGCACCGAAGACGCCTTCTACGACCAGACCTGGAAACCGGATGACGTGGTGAAGATCAAGTAACGCCTCTGGCCAGGCTGGCGGTTTGAGCTGTGCGCCAGCGAACCAATCCAATGACAGCAATAGGTCGATGGCAGCTGGTCGCGGACGAGCGCTTTCGACCCATAGCTGAGAGTCATGCCAGAGGTGATCTCTGTGGGAGCGGGTTTATCGAGGCGTCGAACCGCCGCGAACACGGGCGAAGCCCGTACCACCCTCCGCGTCGCCTGCTTCGCGGGTAAACCCGCTCCCACAAGGTTCGCGCCAGCCTCGAAAAATGAGCAAGAGCAGCACCATCGCAATGGCAGCTACGGGTCGTTAGCGGTCAGTCGCAGATGGCTGCCCACGCCCCATGGCTGCTGTTCGTTAAGTGCGGCTAACGGCCAATAGCGGTCATTCGCCGTTATCAAAATCTAGGGGATTCAGCTGCCTTGGTCACTCGAGATGCTGGTGTCTGGATACAGTCCTCCAAAAACCCAAAGCCCCGCTATCGCGGGGCTCAACACAAATGGAAGCACGCGGTCAGAACGACTCGACTGGCTTCTTGGCTTGTTGAACAAGCTTGTTTTCGTCCAGTTTCGGAAAAGAAAACTTAATGATGATGCTGGACTCGTCACCCTCGCCAGAGACGATCAAATCAGCGCCCCTAATATTGGCAGGTGCTGATTTCATCAAACTATGGACGTTGGCGGCCCGCTTGTCGGGGGTGATCCCTTCAACAAAGGAGTAGGTCAACTCATTGGCGGCCAACGCAACATTCTCGTAGTTCGTGAGCTTGGCTGTGTATTCATCCTTGTTTTTTGCTTTACCCGCGAACTCAATGATATCCAGCACGGATTTCCCGTCGGCGAGCGACACCAGAGTAAATGTTTTTGCAAGAGCGCCAATGGCGCGACCGAACAGGTCACGATCGTAGGGTGCAAGCAGCGAAACCATAATCAGTTTGTCACCACTGAAAATCAGGGCGGCTGTGAACTTCTGATCCAGAAAATCCACATCGTCCAGGCATCGTGCAGTAGCGCCTATATCAGTTGAACAGTCGTAGTAGCCTGCTGCCTCGGTATATTTGGCAATCGGCGTGTCATAAGCATATTTTTTGAACAGGTTGTCTTCAGCCACCGCATTCTGCATGCCGGCCAACATCCCCATAACGCCCAGCGCTGCAGCAAGTGCTTTCTTTGACATGGATCCCTTCCCGAAAGAGCATTGAGGTTGATGGCTAGATGCTATCAGTCAGGTATGCACCGCTCAATACCGGCATGTCACTTGCTAGTGGACAGGGGGCAGATTCGGCAGCCCATTCGGTGACGCCGCAGGCAATCTGTCAGTCTCGCCACAGGCGAACCGCGAAATCTCAGTGCCTGCGCACTCTAGATCGAGAGCCGCCCTTCGCGACCTGCGGCTCTCGACAGGCCCGGCGCATCGAGCTTGCATTGAACTACTTGCGCTTCAATTGCAGCTGGGACTGTTTCATTCGAAGAGCCGGGGCTTAGGAGGCGGCTGAGCGATTCTTTCCCTGCGTACACGGATTAAAAATCTGGCGAATACTCTCGCTGGTTCCTACATAGGCTTGGGTGCCTGGAACCGCAACAGCCGAGTAATTCTTACGATCGGTGACCTGAATAAAATTTCCTTGCGCAGCCGTGAAACTCTCAGTATTTGGCGGCACTAGCACGCTCAGGAACTGGGCTTTCTTGTCGAGGGCCAAGGCACCGCCCACGGTAATGGGCGCCAGCATGGCGGCCCAACGTTCACTGAATAAGTAGAAGGTATCGGCTGCGGCTCTGCCACTTTGCAGGTGGGCACATTGCACATCGCTTGCTTTGATGACTTCAGCTTGCTGGTAGGCACCGCCCTGATAAAGGGCCAGCACTAGCTTGCTCTTGGTCAGCACACCCAGGCCTTGCTTGGGTCTGCACACTTGCAAGTCACCATAGGGAAATATGCACCAGTTGGTTTCGGTGACTGTGACGATTTCGTCTGCATTGAGCTTTAGATCGCGTTCAATATTGGCGCGGGCTTCGGGGGTCTCGTAAGGGATGGCACAGGCGCTCAATAGAGATGCGAGGGTCAGGGCGAGTAGCGGGGTTCTCATCAAGCGTCCTTTGCTGCTGGAAGGTATCGGTAAATGACGAATATTTTCTGCACGTGTCTTCCTTCAATATTCTACGAGTCAAGCAATCGTAAGGGCAGGAGAAAATAGCCGTCGTCGAAATTGGGATTTGACACAAGAACGCGGACGATGTCATCTGCAAACTCCGGCCGCTGATGACGGCTGAGCAAGTCCTCCACCGGTCTGCGCACGGAAAAATTATACAGTTCGCGCTGAGTTTAAAGAGTTGTTGGAGAGGCTGCTAAAACTCGTCGTTTGAATGTCTCGACAGCTGGGTACCTTAAGAAACGTATGGTCATCCATCGTTGTGGGAACGGCGTACCGCCGCTCCCACAAAACGTTTCGTACAGAGCCTAAGCGAGCACTTGCGTGGCCGGTAGACCGAGCTCGCCGGGCGTCTCATCTACCCGCCAGCAGTCGTCATGTGACATTCGCCCCACCCGTTGTTCATTCGGATGCAAACGACGGTCGCTCCGCGAACCATGCCACCGCCAGCGCCTTGAACGCCTCGGCCGAAGGCGTCAGTGGATAGCGCTGATCATGCGCCAGCACGATGCTATGGGTTGGCAGTTTCTCCTGAGTCGGCCGACAGACCAGCGCTTGGCCATCATAACTACGGTCACCGAATGGTCGGGTATAGATCAGCGCCACGCCAAAGCCATTGGCGACCAGGCTGCGCTGCAACTCGAAGGTGCGCACACGGTGCACAACGGCGGGGGAGAGGTCGTAAAAGCTGAACAGATCCAACACATGCTGCCAACTGTGAACCTGATCGGTGACTACCAGGGTGTATTCGGCTAGCGCTTTGAGGCTGACGCGTGACTGCTTGGCCAACGGATGATCGGCCGACAGCAGCACCTGGGCGGTCAGCTGGCACAACTGCGTGCAATGCGTGTTCGGCGGTAAACCCAAGTCATAGGTGATGGCCAGTTCTATCGCGCCCTCACTGAGCCGCTTGCCCACATAGTCGAAGCTGCCATCGCGCATATCGACCGTGACCCTTGGGCAGGACTCCTGCATCCGTCGCACGATTTGTGGCAGGCAATAGGGCGCCAGATCTTCGAAACAGCCGACCACCAGTTCGCCGACACACTCGCCGGCATTGGCATGGATTTCGGCAAAGGTCTGGGCTTCTGCCAGCACGCGACGGGCCTGGACCATGACGGTACGCCCGAATGGGGTCAGCGATATCCCGAGGCCACGTTGGCGTATGAAGATTGCTTGACCCAGCACCTCCTCCAGTTCGGTGATGGCCGCCGAGATGGAAGGTTGTGAAACATGAAGCTCCATGGCGGCAGTGGTGAGGTTTCCGTGCTTGGCCGCTGCGAGCGCGTAGCGAAGCTGCCTGAGTGTGAACCTCATAGGTTTTTCCTTGGTGATGCATCAGGACTTATTATTTTATCCTTTTTTGAGGTTGTGAAATATTTCTCCTGCGCAGTGATCATCTTGTTTGGGAGCGTCACAATGACAATTACAAAGGCTCTGCTGACCACGACACTTTCTTTAGGGCTCCTGGCGTGCGCTGGCGCCAGCCAGGCGGCCGGTTGGTGCGAGTCCGGCAAGCCGGTCAAGTTCGCCGGTCTGAACTGGGAAAGCGGGATGTTGCTCACTGAGGTGATGCAGTTCGTGCTGAAAAATGGCTATGGCTGTGACACCGACAGCCTGCCGGGCAACTCCATCTCCATGGAGAACGCCCTGAGCAGCAACGATATCCAGGTGTTCGCCGAGGAGTGGGTAGGGCGCAGCGAGGTCTGGAACAAGGCTGCGGCCGCCGGCAAGGTCGTCGGCGTCGGCTCGCCGGTGGTTGGCGCGGTCGAAGGCTGGTATGTGCCGCGTTATGTGATCGAAGGCGATGCCAAGCGCAAACTCGAAGCCAAGGCACCGAACCTCAAGAGCATTGCCGATCTGGGGCAATACGCCCAGGTGTTCAAGGATCCGGAAGAACCGGACAAGGGGCGCTTCTACAACTGCCCGGCCGGCTGGACCTGCGAGCTGGACAACAGCCAAATGCTCAAGAGCTACGGCCTGGAAAACACCTACACCAACTTCCGCCCTGGCACCGGCCCGGCACTGGATGCCGCCGTGCTGTCGAGCTACAAGCGTGGCGAGCCGATCCTCTTCTACTACTGGTCGCCCACCCCACTGATGGGCCAGGCCGACCTGGTCAAGCTGGACGAGAAGCCAGGCGTGGATAAATCCGTGACCATCAAGGTGGGGGTGTCGAAGACCTTCCACGAACAGGCGCCGGAACTGGTGGCTGTGCTGGAAAAGGTCAATCTGCCGATCGATCTGCTGAACCAGAACCTGGCGCGCATGACCAGAGACCGTATCGAGTCGGCGGAATTGGCCAAGTCGTTCCTCAAGGAGCACCCCGAAGTTTGGCACAGCTGGGTCAGCGAAGACGCAGCCAAAAAGGTAGACGCGGCACTCTGAGGGTGTGGGCGGGTCCGGCGCCTGCCGGGCATGCCACATAGCAGTCCGCTTCAAGCACTTGCTCGAGATAAATCCATGTTTCCCAAAAACTTCACGTTTTCCATTGCCGATTGGGTCAATGGCTGGGTCGATGCGCTGGTCACCAATTACGGTGACGTGTTCCGGCACATTTCCGACACCCTGCTGTGGGCCATCGTCAACCTCGAAGGCCTGCTGCGCGCAACACCCTGGTGGCTGATGCTGGCCATCGTCGGCGCTATTGCCTGGCACGCCACCCGTAGAATCGTGCCCACGGCGGTGATCGTCGGCTTGCTGTTCCTGGTCGGTGCGGTCGGCCTCTGGGACAAGCTGATGCAGACCCTGGCGCTGATGCTGGTGGCAACGCTGATCTCGGTCCTGGTCGGCATTCCGCTGGGTATCCTGTCGGCGCGCAACGATCGCTTGCGGGCGGTGTTGATGCCGCTGCTCGACATCATGCAAACCATGCCCAGCTTCGTGTACCTGATCCCGGTATTGATGCTGTTCGGCCTGGGCAAGGTGCCGGCGATCTTTGCCACCGTCATCTATGCCGCCCCGCCGCTGATTCGCCTGACCGACCTGGGCATTCGCCAGGTGGATGGCGAGGTCATGGAGGCAATCAACGCTTTCGGTGCCAATCGCCTGCAACAACTGTTCGGCGTGCAGTTGCCACTGGCGTTGCCGAGCATCATGGCCGGTATCAACCAGACCACCATGATGGCCCTGTCGATGGTGGTCATCGCCTCGATGATCGGTGCCCGTGGCTTGGGTGAAGACGTGCTTGTCGGCATCCAGACCCTCAATGTGGGCCGCGGCCTCGAAGCGGGCCTGGCCATTGTGATCCTGGCGGTTGTGATCGACCGCATTACTCAGGCCTATGGCCGGCCACGGCATGGGGTGGGCAAATGAGCGCCAAGCAGACGATGAACAAGATCGAAGTCAAACAGGTCTTCAAGATCTTCGGTGCGCGTGCCGAAGATGCGCTGAAACTGATCCGCCAGAACAAGAGCAAAGAACAGGTGCTGGCCGATACCGGTTGCGTGGTCGGGGTCAACGATCTGTCTTTGTCCATCGGCAGCGGTGAGATCTTCGTGATCATGGGGCTGTCGGGCTCGGGCAAGTCGACCCTGGTGCGTCACTTCAACCGCCTGATCGACCCCACCAGCGGCCAGATCCTGGTCGATGGCGAGGACATTCTGCAGTACGACATGCAGGCCCTGCGCGAATTCCGCCGGCGCAAGATCAGCATGGTGTTCCAGAGCTTCGGCCTGTTGCCGCACCGCACCGTGCTGGACAACGTCGCCTACGGCCTGAAGGTCCGTGGCGAGAGCAAAGCCCTGTGCACAGAGCGTGCCCTGCACTGGATCAACACCGTGGGTCTCAAGGGTTACGAACGCTCGTACCCGCACCAGTTGTCGGGCGGCATGCGCCAGCGCGTGGGCCTGGCCCGTGCGTTGGCTGCCGACACCGACATCATCCTGATGGACGAAGCCTTCAGTGCGCTCGACCCGCTGATTCGCGCCGAAATGCAGGATCAGTTGCTGGAGCTGCAAAAGACCCTGCACAAGACCATCGTCTTCATCACCCATGACCTGGACGAAGCGGTGCGCATCGGCAACCGAATTGCCATTCTCAAGGACGGTCGCCTGATCCAGGTCGGCACGCCGAAGGAAATCCTCTACCAGCCTGCGGACGAATACGTAGATCGTTTCGTGCAGCGTCGCGTAGCTTCGCTTTAAGGAACCGCGTGTATGTCGTTTGCCAAAAAAATCATCATCGCCGAGGCGCCCGTTTGCTGGCAGGACGTGGTGGCTGTGGCCCGGCATGGAGCGCAGCTTGAGCTGGCCCCATCGGCCTGGGCGCGGATCGACAACGCCCAGGCGATTGTCCAGCGCATCGTTTCCAGCGGTGACCGCGCCTATGGCGTCAACACCGGGCTTGGCGCCCTGTGCAATGTCTCGTTGCAGGACGAACAACTCAGCCAGCTGTCGCACAACACCTTGCTCAGCCATGCCTGTGGCGTGGGTAGCGCGCTGTCGGACGAACAGACCCGGGCGATCATGTGCGCGGCGATCATCAACTTCTGCCAGGGCCGTTCCGGCCTGCAGCGCAAGGTGGTCGAGGCGCTGCTGACCTTGCTCAACCAGCACATCACCCCGCAGGTGCCGAAGCAGGGGTCGGTGGGGTACCTGACCCACATGGCCCATATCAGCATCAGCTTGCTGGGCGTCGGCCAGGTCAGCTATCGCGGCCAGATCGTGCCGGCGCAGCAGGCCTTGGCCGAGGTCGGCCTGGCACCGGTCAAACTGGGGGCCAAGGATGGTCTGTGCCTGGTCAACGGTACCCCGTGCATGACCGGCCTGAGCTGCCTGTCTCTGGATGACGCCACGCGCTTGAGCCAATGGGCGGACGTTATCGGCGCCATGAGTTTCGAAGCCCTGCGCGGCCAACTCGATGCCTTCGACCCTGAAATCATCGCGCTCAAACCCCACCCCGGGATGCAGCGCGTGGGCCGCAATTTGCGGCGCCTGCTCGAGGGTAGCGAAATCATTGCCAGCAGCCATGGCATTCGCACCCAGGACGCCTTGAGCATTCGCTCGATCCCGCAGGTTCATGGCGCCGCGCGCGATCAGTTGGAACACGCCGCAAGGCAGATCGAAACCGAACTCAACTCAACGACCGACAACCCGATGTTGCTGGGTACACCCGAGTCCTATCGGGTGGTTTCCCAGGCCAATCCCCACGGCCAGTCCGTGGCCATGGCGGCCGACTTGCTGGCCATCGCGGTGGCCGAGATCGGGGCGATTGCCGAGCGCCGTCTCGATCGCCTGATCAACCCGTTGGTCAGCGGCTTGCCGGCCTTCCTGGTCAGCCAACCGGGTGTGAACTCGGGCATGATGATTGTCCAGTACGTGGCCGCTTCACTTTGTGCCGAAAACCGTCAGTTGGCCCAACCGGCCGTCATCGACAACTACGTCACCTCCGGCCTGCAGGAGGATCATCTGAGCATGGGCACCAATGCCGGGTTGAAGCTGCACCGCGCCCTGGAGAACTGTACGCAGATCCTTGCCATCGAATACCTGTTGGCGGCCCAGGCATTCGAGTTCCTCAAGGAGCAGCGCTTTGGCGCAGGTACCCAGGTTGCCTGGCGGTTGCTGCGCGAACGGGTCCCGGCCTATGCCCAGGACCGTTGGCTGGCCCCGGATATCGCCAGCAGTGCATCGATCCTGAAGGACCCCGGCCTGCTTGGCGCTGCCTTCCCCGAGCTGTTGTGACAGGTGCAGGTGCCGCCAAGGGCGGGATTGGGTCGAGGGCAATCACTACCCAGTAATGGCTTTGGCCATTTCCGACGTGCCAGCCCAACCGATCTGCTCATAGACCGGTTTGCCCGTCGCGGTGGCGTGCAGGACTGCGAAGCTGATGCCTCGGCGAGCGAACTCGGCGTCGGCAGCTTGCATCAAGGCCAAAGCCAGGCCTCGGCGGCGGTAGGCCGGCTGGACGTACACATTCAGCACGTAGCCACGCTTATCCAGGGTTGGGTGGGAGGGATGCGGCGGCCAATCGATGCTCATCAGGCCAATGGCTGCGACCGGCTGCTCGCCATCCAGGAGTTTGAACCCGTAATACCGACCGTCACCGAGCCGCTCTTCCAGCCAGGGGCGAAAGTGCTGGGTCATGATCCGTAGTTGTTCAGGATCCCCGCCTGCCTCAAGGAACATGTCCTGGCGATGGGCGCAGATCATTTCTGCGTCAGAGGGGCCGACGGGCCGGCACTCCAGACCGGAAAACGCTGTACATCCTTGTAGTTCGATCATCGTTTATCCAGTGTCAGTGGCATTGATTGATGAAGTGGCAGCCTATGGCATCTCCCGGCGTGTATGCAATGGCACGGCGGGGAAGGTGGGAAACATGAGAGGGCGAGGGCGCTGACCTTGCTGTGGCCGAGTGCTCGAGCTCCTGCGACTTGGCATGCGCTCGGACGCTTTGTGCTGTTTGACTTCAGATTCCATTCAGATTCGACCCTGATAATTCCCTGAGCCGAACCCAATCGGGGGAGTTTCATGAACGAATCTCAATGGAGCAGTCTGCTCCCGCTTCCTATAGGCAGTCATGCCGACCATCACGCGCGGCTGTCGCTTCATCTGGCAGGCGACGCTTCACGCGGGGATCTGGAGCACTTCATCCACCAGTGCTTTGCCACCGTGCACCAGGCGGATGTGCAGCATTACCTGCCAGAGCTGCTGGCATTGCATGACAGCCATGGACGGTTGATCGCAGCGGCCGGCATGCGACCAGCCAGCGACGGACCTCTGTTTCTCGAGCGATATCTGGACGCGCCATTGGAGGCCGCCGTTTCCCAAGTTGCTGGCATTGACCTTGACCGTACCTGCCTGGTCGAAGTGGGCAACCTGGCTTCACTCAGCGCTGGCAGCGGCCGAATCATGATCATTGCCGTGACCTGGTTGTTGGCCTCGCGTGGCCTGGAGTGGGTGGCATTCACCGGCGCGGCGACGCTGATCAACAGTTTTCAACGGCTGGGCCTGATGCCTACCGTTTTGGCTGCCGCCGATCCTGGGCGCTTGCAGGGGCTGGCGAATCATTGGGGGACGTATTACGACCAACGGCCACAGGTGTTCGCCGGCAACATCGGCTATGGCTTCGATGCCCTGAGCCGGGCGGGGGTGTTCCAGCGCCTTGGATTTCCCAAGCTGGCCCAGGAGACCGGTCATGCCGCATGAACTGCAGCTCTTTCAGGCGTTGTTGCGCCAGCATGCCCAGCAAAAATCTGATGCTGTAGCTGTTCAGGGCCCGGTCCGGCGTTTCACCTACCGGCAATTGCTCGACGAGGTCGAATTGCGCGTAGCCCGCTTGCTGAGCCAACCAGCGGGCACGTTCGTCATGGTGCTGGATAACGGGCCCGAATTGCTTTTCTGGGACCTGGCGGCTCTTTTCGCCGAGCGCACTTGTGTGATCGTACCGCCGTTCTTCAGCGCGGCTCAGTTGCGACACTGTCTGCGGCAGAGCGGTGCCACGAGCGTGCTGTGCGAGACGCAGTGGACCGCCCAACTCCTTGAGCAAGGTTTTACCCAGCAGCCGGCAGAAGGTTTCCTGGCGCGTGGCGGCGTTGTCGCGCCTGAATTGCCGACGGGCACCGCAAAGATCACCTATACCTCCGGCAGTACCGGGAGGCCCAAGGGCGTATGCCTGGGCGCCGAAGCCATGCTGCGTGTTGCGCGGGAGCTGGAGGCTGCAAGCCGACCAACCGAGCCGCAGCGATACTTGGCGGTACTGCCACTGGGTGTATTGCTGGAGAACCTCGGCGTATATGCCGCGCTCATGGCAGGCGCCTGTGTCCAACTCTACCCACAGCAGCAGTTGGGCATGGGCGGCGCAAGCCAGGTGGATTTCAAGCGCTTGCTCGCTGCGATTGCCCTGAGCGGTGCACACAGCCTGATCCTCGTGCCGCAACTGCTGATGGGGCTGGTCACCGCCATCGAGCGCGGGCTCATGCGCGTTGGCCCACTGCGCTTCGTGGCAGTGGGCGGCGCCCGGGTATCAGCGAAGCTGTTGGCTCGGGCCGATGCGGTCGGCTTGCCGGTGTTCGAAGGCTATGGCTTGTCCGAATGTGCCTCGGTGGTAGCGCTGAACCGACCGGGGGCCGTTCGCCCTGGCAGCGTCGGTAAGCCCTTGCCCCATGTTCAGGTGCGCATTGCTGAGGATGGTGAGGTGCTGGTGGCTGGCTCGACCTTGCTGGGCTACCTGGAAGAGACGCCGGTCACCGGCGAGTGGTGGGCGACGGGCGACCTCGGCCACCTCGACGAAGAGGGCTACCTGTACCTTGACGGGCGCAGAAAGCACCAGTTCATCACCAGCTTCGGTCGTAACGTCAACCCGGAGTGGGTGGAGTCGGAGCTGACTCAGGGCGGCGTGATTGCACAGGCATTCGTGCATGGCGAAGCCTTGCCGCACAACCTGGCGCTGCTCTGGCCGCTGGACCCCGCCGCCAGCGACGAGGCTATCGAGCAGGCCGTACGGCACTGCAACGCGCAACTGCCCGATTACGCCCAGGTGCATGCCTGGCGCCGTTTGCCGGCCCCGCTAAGCCCCATTGATGAAACCCTGACTGCCAACGGCCGCCCACGGCGCGAGGCGATCTTGCAGCGTTACCACGCCCTGTTACCCGACATCTCGTTGTGAGGTTAACCATGTCTTTTTTCGATACTTTGCAAACACAAACTGCCGAGGAGCGTCAGGTGTTGTTCGCAGTGCCGGTAATCCGGGACGCGTTGGCCGGGCAGGTCAGCCTGGACAGTTACGTCGCCTTCTTGACCCAGGCCTACCACCATGTCCGCCATACGGTGCCACTGATGATGGCTTGTGGCGCGCGTTTGCCGTCTCGCCTGGAATGGCTGCGCGGTGCGGTGTGCGAATACATCGAAGAGGAGTACGGCCACGAACAGTGGATCCTCAACGACATCAAAGCCTGCGGTGGCGACTGGGAGGCCGTGCGTGATGGTCGGCCAGCGCTGCCAATCGAGCTGATGGTCGCCTACCTCTACGACCTGATTGCACGCGGCAACCCTGTCGGGCTGTTCGGCATGGTCAATGTGCTCGAAGGCACCAGCATCGCCCTGGCCACGCAGGCGGCGGGCACCATCCAGAGCACGTTGGGTTTGCCTGGCCAGGCGTTCAGCTATCTCAGCTCTCATGGTGCGCTCGACCAGGACCACATGGTGACCTACAAGCAATTGATGGACCGCCTCGATGACGAGGGCGATCAGCAGGCTGTGACCCACGCTGCAACGGTCGTCTACCGCTTGTATACCGAGATGTTCCAGGGTTTGCCGCGCGCCGGGCAGCACGAGGTGCGTCATGCGCTTGTCTGAATCCGTGGTGGTCCTCACCGGCGCCAGTGGGGGTATCGGCCTGGAGCTGGCCGAGCAGCTGTGCGCTGCCGGTGCCCAGGTGCTGGCGGTCAGCCGGCACATGGGCAAGCTGGCTGGCCTGATGAATCGGTACCCGGACCGCTTGCGTTGGCAAGAAGCTGACCTACGCAGCCACGCAGGGCGCGAACAAGTGGTCGACCGAGCCCGCAAGATGGGCAATGTCAACGTTCTGATCAACGCTGCCGGGGTGAACCGCTTCGCCTTGCTCGATCAGTTGGACGAGCACGAGCTCGATGAGCTGCTGGACATCAATCTGAATGCCCCGTTGCAACTGACACGTGGCTGCCTGCCATTTCTGCGAGCTCAGCCCAAGGCCTTGGTGGTCAATGTCGGGTCAACCTATGGTTCGATTGGCTATCCCGGCTATGCCACCTACTGCGCCAGCAAATTCGCCCTGCGTGGCTTTTCGCAAGCGCTGCGGCGCGAGTTGGCCGACACCACGGTGAATGTGCTC
The DNA here is from genome assembly GCF_039673365.1 of Pseudomonas sp. TWI923. Taxonomy (NCBI): domain Bacteria; kingdom Pseudomonadati; phylum Pseudomonadota; class Gammaproteobacteria; order Pseudomonadales; family Pseudomonadaceae; genus Pseudomonas; species Pseudomonas sp. TWI923. The sequence continues at coordinate 45,929 of NZ_JBDJLM010000014.1, forward strand.
TATGCCGCGCCCCGCGCGACCCGCACGGCGATGAACAGCAGTGCTGCGACAGCGCTCAATCAGGCGTTGAAAGTCGGCATGGATGACCCGGCGGATGTCGCCCGTGCAGTGCTTGAGGCGGTGCAGTCTGAACGCAGCGAGCTTTACCTGGGCTGGCCGGAAAAGCTCTTCGTGCGCATTAACGGCATGTTGCCGGGAATAGTCGACCGCGCGTTACGCAAGCAATTGCCTGTCATTCGCCGCTACCTCGGTAGCCACTCCAAGGAGTCGATCAAATGAAGCGACTGTTCATCGCCAGCTTGCTGGCATTCGCACCCTCCATCTGGGCACTGGATCAGACAGGTACACAGCACCTGAGTGACCTGCAGCAGCGCTGGGCACAGATCCAGTACCAGTTACCCAAAGACAAACGTGCTGACGCCTTCGAAAAGCTGGCGGGTGACGCGACGGCCTTCGTTCATCAGTACCCCGGTACACCAGAGCCATTGATCTGGGAGGGCATCATCAACAGCAGCTGGGCGGGGGCCATCGGTGGCCTTGGCGCACTAGGCAAGGTCAAGGCGGCGAAAGCTAGCCTTGAACAGGCCATGAAACTGGACCCCAACGCCCTGCAGGGCTCGGCCTATACCAGCCTGGGCACGCTGTACGATCAAGTGCCCGGATGGCCGATTGGTTTCGGTGATGCCGAGATGGCCGACAAGATGCTGCGCAAAGCCCTGCAGATCAACCCCGGCGGTATCGACAGCAACTATTTCTGGGCTGACCATCTGTATCGGCAAAAGCGCTACCCGGAGGCCACCGCAGCCCTGCACAAAGCCTTGCAGGCACCGCCCCGGCCGGGGCGTGAGCTAGCTGATCAGGGCCGTCGCGCGGATATCGATGCTTTACTCAAGGCGATCAAGGACAAACAGGACTGAACATGCGGCTTTTGCTGGTTGAGGACGACATCGCGCTGGGAGAGGGGATCTGCGACGGTTTGCGCCAGGAGGGCTACACCCTCGACTGGTTGCGTGACGGTGTCAGTGGCTTGCATGCGTTGCAGCACGAGACCTTCGACCTGGTGATCCTGGACCTTGGATTGCCCCGCCTGGATGGCATTGAACTCCTGCGGCGGGTACGTGCCGGCGGCGACAGCCTGCCGGTGCTGATCCTTACCGCACGGGATGCCCTCGATGATCGCATCACCGGCCTCGATGCCGGCGCCGACGATTACCTGATCAAGCCGTTCGACCTCAACGAACTGAAGGCACGCTTGCGCGCGTTGCTCAGGCGCAGCGCCGGACGCGCCAAGGTCATGATCGAGCATGCCGGAGTCAGCCTCGACCCCGCTACCCAGCAAGTTCATTACAACGGCGTCGAAGTGGTGCTGACCCCCAAGGAGTACATGCTGCTGCACGAGTTGCTGGCCCAGCCAGGCAAGGTCTTCACCCGCGAACGCCTGACCCAGTTGCTGTATGGCTGGGATGAGGAGCCGGAGAGCAATACGCTGGAGGTGAACATCTACCACCTTCGCAAGAAGCTGTTCAACGGGCTGATCCGTACGGTGCGCGGCATTGGCTATCTGGTCGAGGCCAAGGCATGAGTTCGTTGCGCCAACGCACCCTGTGGCGGGTGATGTTGTTGCTGTTGCTGGGGACCGGCCTGCTGGCGCTCTATAACTATCACGACAGCCGCCATGAGATTAACGAGGTGTACGACGCGCACCTGGCCCAGAACGCTCGCTTGCTGCAGGGCGTCATGAGCCTGCCGGTGCAAAGTGGCTCGCGTGAAGCGATGTACCAGGCATTCAACGAGGCATTGGCCCAGGCGGGTCACCATCGGGTAGGCCACCCCTACGAGAGCAAGCTGGCATTCCAGGTCTGGCAGGACGGCGCCGGCCTGCTGGTGCACACACCCAGTGCGCCGACCATCGACCCGCCACCGACGGTCCCCGGTTTCTACGACTTTTCCAGTGGTGGCGAGCAATGGCGCGGTTTCGTGCTGTCGGTGCCGGAACGACACTGGGTGATCTGGGTGGGCGAGCGTGACGATGTGCGCTACGACTTGATCGACCGCATCGTTCGCCACACCCTGTTCCCGTTCCTGCTCGGCAGCCTGGTGTTGGCACTGTTGGTTTGGGCCGCTATCGGCTGGGGACTGCGGCCGTTGCAGAACATGGCCAACATCATCCGTGGGCGTCACGCCGATTCGCTGGAGCCGCTGCAGTTGGTGCCGCTGCCCTTGGAGCTGGAGCCCATGCAGGCCGCCATCAACCGCCTGTTGGCGCAGATCGAGGACCTGCTGCGGCGTGAGCATCGGTTCATTGCCGATGCCGCCCACGAAATGCGCACCCCCTTGGCCGTTCTCCGCCTGCACGCGCAGAACGCGCTGGAGGCCAGCAACGAGGCCGAGCGGCACAAAGCGCTGGGCTTTCTGATGGGTGGGGTCGATCGACTCACCCGGGTTGTCAACCAGTTACTCACCCTGGCCCGTGTCGAGCCAAGGCTGGGGCAGCGAGCCAGCACTCGGATCGACCTGGCCGAAGTGGTCACCGAGACCTTGGCTGACCTGACCCCGTGGATACTGGACCGCGGCCTGGAGCCCTCGTTGGACATCGGCGAAGGCGACCACCACCTGGCAATCGATGCCGGCGCCCTGGGCATCGCGCTGCAGAACCTGGTGTCCAACGCGGTGGAGCACTCACCGCGCGCTGGCCGCATCACGGTGTCACTCAGGCGCCTGGACAATCACTTCGAACTGGTCGTCGAAGACGAGGGGCCGGGTATCGATGAGGCGAGTCTGTCGCGCGTATTCGAGCGTTTCTACAGCCGTAACAGTCCCAATGGTGCAGGCCTTGGGCTTTCAATCGTGGCGACCATCGTTGACCGGATGGGTGGGCAGGTGCGTTTGCGTAATCGAGCAGGCGGCGGGCTAGCCGCCACTTTGTTGTTCCCAGTGGGTTGATGAAGCCCCGCAGCCTACTTGCTGGCAACCTTACAGCTGGCGTCTAACTGGATTCACTTGAGCGAGATAAGGTTCGAAGGACATCCATTGCTTTAGCGGCATCATCCTTGGCTACGAAAATGTGGTCATGGTAGAAGGCTGCGATCACGTTGCAACTGATGCCAGCCTTGCCGAGCGCGGTCGCGAATGCGGCCGTCAAACCCACTGCATCAAGAGCGGAGTGGATTGTGAGTGTGATCCAAGCTGCCACAAAACTGTACTCAAGGCCCAGTGCATCAGCGCGTTCGCGCTCAATGATTGCAGTGAGGCCTTCTTTTTCGCGGAATGTACCCAGCACATCGGTACCCTGGAGCGCGGTAGCGTGCGCCACTGTGCAGAACACAAAGTCGCCTTCATTGAGGATTGGGCTCATGCCGCGGAGCAGAGCTGAGATCGATTTTTCACCTGACATAGGGTTACTCCCGTTTGAAAGACGGCAGTGTGCATTTCAGTGGGGCATTAGTTTAATCAATACTGCTCATTACCGATTAGTGTCGCTTATGCGATTCCCCGCCCAATTCACCTTACGCCAGCCAGGCTAGACCAGGTCTGAATGGCTCGAATGGCAGCTTTCGACCCATAGCTGCCATTGCGATGGTGCTGCTCTTGCTCATTTTTCGAGGCTGGCGCGAACCTTGTGGGAGCGGGTTTACCCGCGAAGCAGGCGACGCGGAGGGTGGCACGGGCTTCGCCCGTGTTCGCGGCGGTTCGACGCCTCGATAAACCCGCTCCCACAGAGATCACCTCTGGCATGACTCTCAGCTATGGGGCGGTAGCTGCCTTTCGTGAAATACGATTCCCTACGCAGGTAACCCTGCTCTGATTCCGGCCATCTCGCCATGGAAGTACAGGTCGCTCCGCTTCTCGTCTCACTACCTCCGGCAGTTGCACGATCGACTCCCCAGGCCTGAGCCATTGGACGGCCACGCGCCTTTGAGCATGGGGCCGCGTCGCACGCCGTGCTGACGGTGTTCGCCCAGAGCATGATGGGAACCGTTCAACCTGCCTACCCTGCCACCATGCCAAGGGCGTAATCCTTGAAAGCCAACCACCCGATCCCATGGGAACACTGTTCATGTCTATCGACTTCAGACCCGCCCAAGCCTCGGACGCGCATGATATTGCGCGCTTCTTTCAACTGACATCGGAGGGCATGGCCGATTACATATGGAGCAAGCTTGCCGCACCTGGAGAAGCGTTGCTGAGTGTCGGTGCGTCTCGCTATGCCAGGGAGCAGGGCGACTTCTCCTACAAGAACTGCCTTATGGCCACTTTCGAAGGGCGCGTCATCGGCATGATGCATAGCTATGCCTTGCGCGAGGCCCCTGACAGGCCTGTCGAGACAGACCCGGTCCTCGCGCCTTACGCCGACATGGAAATACCCGACACCTTGTACATATCCAGCCTGGCCCTGGATGAGGCCTGGCGCAGTCAGGGGCTGGGTGTCGAGTTTCTTCGCCACGCCCAGCAGCGCGCTGAGGACTCTGGCCTGGATGGGCTATGCCTGATCGATTATGCAGAAAACCACGGTGCACGCCGCTTCTACGAACGTCACGGTTTTCAAATTGTTAAAGCCTGCCAGATCGTTCCGCACCCGATGCTGGGCGTGACCGGTGAAGCCTATTTGATGTATCGCCCTACCCACAACGTGCTCGAGAAAAGCCATGAACAATAAACTGACCGTGTTCCGCGAACTGGATATCCAACCGGTGCGCGACCTTCCATTTTTTGAAGAGGTCTTGCAAGGCACCCCCCATACGCTGACGTCCAAGTACTATCACGATGAACAGCAAGGTCGCATTTCCGGAGAATGGCAAGCCAGCACCGGAGCGTGGCGCATCGACTACAAAGTTTGGGAGTTCTGCCATGTCCTGAGTGGATGCTGCGTCATCGAACTTGAGGGTTGCGCCCCCATCACACTGGCCGCTGGCGACACCTTCATTATCGAACCGGGCGCCAAGGGCAAATGGACCGTGCTGGAAGACATGAAAAAGAACTTTGTGATCCTCTTGCCCGTGAACTAGGCGCTGGGTCGCGTTTCATCGAGCGCAGCGCAAGGACAGTTTGCCTGCTGGCGGCGCTCGAATGTTCTTCGGCAGGTCACAACTGAACTGGCCTGATGATTTTGGCCCCCTTCTAAATCAGTCGATCGGAGCAGCCTGGCTCCTCAAGTTGCTTGGCCACTTTCATCGCCAATTCGACGAAGGCCCTCGCTGCAGCCGTTTGGTAAACCCCTTTCCGTTGCATCAGAACAGCAGTGCGTTGCAAGCGCTGCTGATCCAACTCGATAGCAACCAACTGCTCGTGAGCCAGGGCGATGTTGGCCGGCAACAAGGTCGCGAGCATGGTCCTGCTGACCACCTCGATAAGCGCACTGATGGTATTGGCCTCCACTTGAACGTGAGGGCGAATGTTGTGTTGGCGGCAGTAGCTGTCGATTTGCTCCCGCGTGGCGAATTCGGCGCTCAAGAGTATCAACGATTCTGAGTTCAACGCCTCCAGGCCAATACTGCCCGTGGTGGCGAGAGGATGATGCTTGCCCACCACCAGCGCGAGGGTTTCGACCAGCAGCGCCTGGGCCTCAAGGTCCAGATGATGGCCGTTGTCGAACGCAATGCCCACATCCACCTCGTCGCCCAACAACAGCTCTTCCAGCGCCTCTTGAGCGATCTCTCGCAGCACCAGCGTGATGTTCGGGTAGCGGCTATGGAACGCCTCAACCAGCGGGCCGACGAGGTAGCTGGTGAATGTCGGTGTTACCCCCACCCGAAGTGATCCGCGGCTCAGATCGCCGAGGTCATCAATGGCTCGTTTTGCCTCCTGCAGTTCCTGCGCGGCTCGCTTGGCATAGCGCAGGTACACCTCGCCGGCATCGGTCAATCGCGTGGTCCGGCCGGAACGATCGAACAACGGAGTACCGAGACTCTCTTCCAGTTGGCGGACCTGCTGCGACAAGGCCGGTTGAGACACATGCAAGGCCGCTGCGGCGCGCGTGAAACTGAGGTGGTTTGCCACTGCGATGAAGTACTGGATGTGCCGGGCAAGCATGGGTGCACCTATAAGATTATCTGATCCGCTTGATCATAAATCAGACTTTTACCTTATTGAAGGCGCTACGTAACCTTTGCTTCAACACATCGCGTCACTCAAGGAGTCAGCCATGAAAGACATCATCGACGGGTTTCTGAAGTTCCAGAAAGACGCCTATCCCGAGCGCGTCAAACTGTTCAAGGATCTGGCCAGCCAGCAGAGCCCACGTGCCCTGTTCATCTCATGCTCCGACAGCCGCCTGGTGCCGGAGCTGGTCACCCAGCGCGAACCCGGAGACCTGTTCGTCATTCGCAATGCAGGCAACATCGTGCCGTCCTACGGGCCCGAGCCTGGAGGCGTATCGGCCTCGGTCGAATACGCCGTGGCGGCCTTGCAGGTTTCCGACATCGTCATCTGCGGCCACTCCGATTGCGGCGCCATGACGGCCATCGCCACCTGCAAATGCCTGGACCACATGCCCGCAGTGGCCGGCTGGCTGCGCTACGCCGATTCCGCCCGAGTGGTTAACGAAGCCCGCAACCATTTCGGCCCGCAGGCCAAGGTCGAAGCCATGGTGCGCGAAAACGTGATCGCCCAGCTTGCCAACATCCAGACCCACCCCTCGGTGCGCCTGGCCCTGGAAGAGGGCCGCGTGACCTTGCATGGCTGGATCTACGACATCGAAAGCGGGCTGATCGAAGCCTTCGATGGCAGCACCGGCACATTCGTATCCCTCGCTGACAACCCCGAAGTGCACGCCGTTTCCCATCAACCCAAACGCGTTGCCTGAACATCTTTCAACCAAGGAGAAACACCATGATCCAATCGCAAATCAGCCAGAACGCCCGCCTTGCCCTGAGCGAAGTCATCCTTCTGGCCAAAGCCCGCAAAGACCTCTCGTTCTCCCAGATCACCGAAGGCACCGGCTTGTCCGAAGCCTTCGTCACCGCGGCACTGTTGGGCCAGCACCCGTTGCCGGCGAGCGCCGCCCGGGTGGTGGGTGACAAGCTTGGCCTCGACGCGGACGGCATCGCACTGCTGCAGACCGTGCCACTGCGCGGCAGCATTCAAAATGGTATCCCGACCGACCCGACCATCTACCGCTTTTACGAGATGTTGCAGGTGTACGGCACCACCTTGAAGGCGCTGGTTCATGAAAAGTTCGGCGACGGCATCATCAGTGCCATCAATTTCAAGCTGGACATCAAGAAAGTCGAAGACCCCGAGGGCGGCTCGCGCGCAGTGATCACCCTGGATGGCAAATACCTGCCCACCAAACCGTTCTGATTTGGCTGCAACACATGGGCTGGGCCGCAACCTCGCGGCCCAGCCACAACCTGAAGGTGATCAAAATTGAAAGCGTTGTTCGCATTGATACTCGGCGCGCTGTGCAACGTGGCGATGGCTGCTGACGTTGAGCAACAGGTCGAGCAGACACCGGTTGAACAGTACAGCTACTCCCAGCGCCTCGATATTGCTCGCGTCATTTCCATGAGCGAGGTCCCCGATGTCTGTCAGGTCGTGCCCGCTCGCATGACGTACGAAGACTCCCAAGGCAATAAGCATGTGCTTGAGTACCGCGTGATGGGCAATGGTTGCTCGAATAACTGAGCCCGGCCTTCGCAGCGCTACAGCACTCTTTATGAGGACTGAAGTTGATGGACCTTATCTTTCGAAATGTACGCATTGACGATGCCCAGCCACTGGTAGATGTGGCTGTGCGAGCAGGCAAAATCGCCGAGATCGCGCCACACATCGCCACCACGGCAGGGCGCGAAATCCAAGGCGACGGCAATGTGCTTGTCGCTGGGTTTGTCGAAGGCCACCTGCACCTGGAAAAAGCCAACGTCATGCAGCGCAAGGCCAATCGTTCCGGCACCTTGAAGGAAGCGATCGCCGTCACCGCCGAACTGAAGCCCACACTGACCCGTGAGGATATCCGCGAACGTTCGATCCAGGTGCTGCGTGCATTGGTACAAGCCGGTACCACGCATGTGCGCGCCCATGCCGAGTTCGACCCCGCCCAAGGCTTCACCGGGCTTGAAGTGGTGCTGGAGTTGCGCGAGCAGTTCCGTGAGGTGATCGACATCCAGGTCGTGGCCTTTCCGCAAGAAGGCATTCTCAAGCTGCCTGGCATGCAGGCCATGATGGCCCAGGCAATGGAGATGGGGGCTGATGTGGTGGGCGGCATTCCCTACAACGACGTGTCGCCGTTGGAGCACATTGATTTCGTCTTTGACTTGGCCAAGCGCTATGGCAAAGACATCGACTTGCACCAGGACTTCGCCGATGACGCCGAGCACATGACCATCGAGTACGTGGCACGTCGAACCATTGCCGAAGGCTACCAAGGGCGGGTCTGCGTTGGGCACCTGACCAGCCTGGCGGCCGTCTCGCCAGCGCGGCAGGCACAGGTCATCGCGTTGCTACGTGAGGCCGACATCAGCGTGATGTGCCTGCCCGCCACCGACCTGCACCTGGGGGCTCGGGGTGACAGTCATAATGTAAGACGCACCCTGACACCTGTGCGTGCGCTGCGCGACGGCGGTGTCACGGTTTGCCTGGCCACCAACAACATTCGAAACGCATTCACACCCTATGGCACTGGCGACCTGTTGCACATTGCACAACTGGCCATTCCTGCGTGCCACCTGGGCGGCGCGGATGATCAGGCCACCGTGTTGTCGATGCTCACGACAAACCCAGCCAAAGCCTTGGGGTTGAAACACCACGGTTTGGCGGTGGGCAATGATGCCGACCTGGTGCTGGTCGATTGCCGTGCCGTGGCCGATGTCATTCTCGACCTGCCGACACGGTTGATGGTGCTCAAGCGCGGCAAGGTGGTGGCAACGGCTGAGCATCGTAGGTCAGTCGCGTTTTGAGGCCATCTTGAAGATTTCGTAATCAAGCAAGCCCGTTTACGGGAAGGTCGCTCGTGAGAGGGCTACTCGAACCAACCCTTCGACTTCGGCCCTGTTAACTCGGCCACGCGAAGGGCCTTGCAGGGAGGCTATGGTGTCGAGGCACGCAGATGGGCAGGTAAGTGGGGAGTGATCAGGCCGTTGGCAATGGCACTGGCTTCAAGCTTCGCATGCTCCGTGCTCAGCAGGACATAAGCAGCTTGCAGCGTGGTGATCTTCGCTTGAATTTCGGCCATCTTGCTGGCGACCAAGGCCGCGCCTTGCGCGCAATCGATCTTGTTGCCTCGCTTGGCTGCAAGAATTTCTCCAATCTCAGCGAGGGAAAAACCGCCGCTCTGGGCGCTCTGAATAAAGGCCAGGTCAACAACCGTTTGATCGCTGTAACTGCGGTAATTGTTGGCTTGTCGTTGTGCCACGATAAGCCCGAGCTGTTCGTAATAGCGCAATGCATGCCGGCCGACGCCACTGCGGCGCTCCAACTCTCCAACGTTCACACTAAAAACTCCTTGACTGTAGAGCGCACTCTACACCTTAGCCTGCACCCATTATCCAAACCAGGAATCAGGCATGAGCGTGGAATGCTTCGTCACCGGCGGCAGTGGATTTGTGGGCCAACACTTACTGGCCCGTCTTACTGCGAAAGGGTACAAGACCTGGGTGCTTATGCGTACCCCGGGCAACATTGAGCGTCTCAGAAAACAGGTCGGTCAACTGGGCGGTAATTCTGCGTATATCCATGCCGTTGAGGGCGATATCAGCAGAGAAGGGCTTGGGCTCAGTGAGGCGGACAGGCAGTGCGTGTCTTCGGCCTCTGTGATCTTCCACCTCGCGGCGGAGTTTTCCTGGGGGCTGTCAATGGAGCGCGCCCGAGCAGTCAATGTGCAAGGGGCGCTGAGGGTCGCCAAGCTTGCGGCGAGCCAGCGCATCCGATTGCTGATGGTGGGCGGCTTCATGCTGCAAAACCTTAACCACCTGGCCAGTATCGGTGTTGATGATGAGTGCCCTGAAAACACAAACTGGCCCGCAGTCTACCGCCGTGTAGGTGGCTACGAAGGCAGCAAGATCGAGTCCCATTTTGCCGTCATCCGTTATATGCAGGATGCGGGCGCGGACTACACCATCGTTCATCCTGCTACGGTGTGTGGCCACAGCGAGAGTGGCCACATCCTGGAAGGACAGCCTCTGGCCGAACTCATTCGAAATCTGGCACAAGGTCGGTTCAAAGCGGTCCCCGGTTCCCCCAGGCACTGGTTGCCATTAGTCAGCGTCGACTACCTGGTAGCGATGATGACCTGTGTGGCCTTCGATCCCTCGATGGCCAACCGGCAGGTTCTGGCGCTCTATGAGCACACATTGAGCCTGCAGGGGATGCTTGAGCAGATCGCAAAAACGCTGGAGGTCAAGGCGCCCCGCCAGCATGTACCGATAAGGTTGCTCAGGTGGCTTTTGACGATTCCCGGACTGGCAGCACGATTTGCGATCAGCGCCGAGTCGTTGGACTTTATCCAGACGCAGCGCTTCGACATGAGTGATAGCGAGCAATTGGAACGCAAGTATCAGTTCACACATCCCGATATGGCGCGCGCGTTGGAAAAGACGGTGCACTACGTCAAGGATCACTTTCTCCACTGAGGCAGGCCAGTTGTGGTGGCTCAAAGCATACGTATGACAGCGAGCTTGCACTCGGAGCGTGTGTCACAATATGTCCGTGCCCCCCCCTATCTAAATAAGCACTCTCCGTACTCTAAAGACCCTTGACAAGGAATGTATTAATGCAAACCTATTTTGGCAAAGGCGTCCTCTTTGCACTCTGCGCCGCAGCCCTGAATGCGACAATCGGCGTACTTAGCAAGGTATTGATGAGTAGTGGATTCAGCTCCAGCAGCATCGCCTTTATTAAAACTGTTCTTGGCTGCCTTCTACTGTCAGTCCTGCTCCTGTTTCTTAAACGGTCCGCGACCACCACCAAGTGGTTTCACGCAGCCATTTGTGCCTTTCTCGGCATTTTCGTGTTGTTCCACTTTGAAACTTCGGCCTACAGCCATTACGCGGCGGCGGGCGTCGTCGTGATTCTAATGGCGAGCGCCTCCATATCATCGATTCTACTGGGACGTATCGTCCTTCACGAACCCATCACCTCCAACGCAATGGTAGGCGCCGGCTTGACGATCGCCGGTATTACGGTGATTTTTGGCGCCGACCTTGGACAAGGCTTCACGCTGCAAGGCGCAGTACTTGCTTCGATTGGCGGTTGTGGCTATGGGGCCTTTTCGGTTGCCATGAAACGGATGGGTGTATCGGGGGGGCTGCATTTCACTCGGCAACTATTGTTTTTCGGTAGTCTTTACCTGCTTATGCCGGCAGCGAACGATGGATTCATCATGGGAGAAGTGTCGCTCGTGGAGGTCATGGCATTGCTGGCTTTGGCTGCGTTACCGACCATCCTCGGTTTCTTCTGTACCACAAAGGCCATCGAGTATTTAAAGCCATCACAAGTTCAAGCGTTGGAACTGACTGAGCCGCTGTTTGCCGCGTTTTTGGCATTCATATTACTTAATGAAGTGCCGCGAGACACTTTGTACTTGGGAGCCGTGTTAATCCTCTCTGGGCTGTGTTTTTCCAACGAGCTGATCCGGTTTAGCAAGAAAGCACTACAGCAGTCTGAAGTGTAATTCGCTTCTTCAGTAAACACCCGGTTAGCACACGGTAACAGGTGCAGCACAATCCTAGCGTACAGAGTACCGACCCGACTACTGCGTTATAAATCCCCAAAATAGGCTGCCACCATTACGGTATGGTAGCTCTGGTGTTGCTCCAGTCAGGACAACAACCTGTTACATTCCGTTTGTAAGTGTGATGCTCCCAAGGAGATGTACAAGGATGACGCTACACGACTGGTTCGGTTTTTTCGCCATCGCCATGATGGTTACCCTTAGCCCAGGTCCAGGAGTGATCATGGCGCTATCTAATTCGGTGGCCTACGGTCCACGACGAGCAATGCTGGGTTCAGTTGGAAACGCCGTCGGCTTGCTGGTGATCTCGGCCACCACCAGTGCCGGGCTTTGGGTTCTGCTGCAGGCTTCAGCGACAGCCTTCCTGTCGCTCAAGGTACTCGGTGCCAGCTATCTGATCTACCTGGGAATCAAGCAGTGGAAGAACCGCACCAGCGCGTTCGACAAGCTAAACCAGACGGCCATCCATGCCACCACTAACAACAGACTGGTTTTCAACGGCGTGACTGTGGCGATGACCAACCCCAAGGCCATCCTGTTCTTCGCCGCGTTCCTGCCGCAATTCATCCGCCCGAACAGTGACTCGAACATGCAACTGGGTATTCTCGTGCTGACCTTCGCGGCCTGCTCGATCGTCTCTCACGCCCTTTATGTTGCCCTGGCTCAGGGGCTGCGTCGCAAGCTCGCATCACCGAGCCGTGCACTGTTGATGAACCGGCTGTTCGGCGTCTCTTTCGTAGCGCTGGGGGCGAGCCTGTTTACAGTTCAGGCCAAGGTTGCCTGAGTATTGCTTATCGCCCGCGAAGTGTTACGACATCTAGGTGGCCGTCCGGCCCTATGCCGACGAGACTGGCAGTAATCAGTCCAGGAAATCCGCTAGGGGCCGAAAGCAATCAATCGTGAATGGCCTCTAACGACCCGTAGCTGCCATTGCGATGGTGCTGCTCTTGCTCATTTTTCGAGGCTGGCGCGAACCTTGTGGGAGCGGGTTTACCCGCGAAGCAGGCGACGCGGAGGGTGGTACGGGCTTCGCTCGTGTTCGCGGCGGTTCGACGCCTCGATAAACCCGCTCCCACAGAGATCACCTCTGGCATGACTGTCAGCTTTGGGTCGATCGGGGTCAGTCACCCTACAAGGCATGCGCCCCTGTTACCGCGAGGCATCCGGATAAATTGATGTCGAGTGGTCTACTGCAAAAACCTGAACTTCAACCAGGTATCCCTCTCCCAGATCGGCCCCGACGCAAGCACGCACTGGCTTCGGATAGCCCAGCAGCCAGGCATCGTAAACCTCGTTGACCTGTTCGAAATGGCGGTAATCGGCCAGCCAGATCTGCACGCGGGTCAACTGCTCCTTGCCGACGTTGGCCTCAGCCATAAGCGCATCGATGGTGGCCAGCACTTGCCGCAGTTGCCCCTGAACATCCTCAAGCCTGTTGTCTGCTGCCACTCCGGCGGTCTCGAACACGCCCCGGTAACTGACTGCCAGGGACATTCTGTCCCCGGACGCTAAACGTGTGATCACAGGTGTTTCGCTCCTTCGCCAGCGGCATAGCACCGGGTAGTGCTGTGAGCGCGCCTACCCGGTCAAGGCCACCGAGGTGAATGATGGTGTCCTGAACATCAACCGAGCTGGTTGATGCACACCACTTTGGGCTGGGTCATGTCTTCATAGGCAAAGCGCACCCCCTCGCGGCCCAGGCTGCCGTATTTGGAGCCGCCGAAGGGCATGGCATCGAACCGATAGTCAGAGGAGTCGTTGATCATCACGCCACCAGCCTCTATCCGCCGCGCCAGGTGCAGTGCCTTGGCCAGGTCCCGGGTGAAGACGCCGGCGTGCAAGCTGTACTCCGGCGAATTCGCCCACGCAACCGCCTGGTCGATGTCGTCGAAGGGCGCCAGCATTACCACCGGCGCGAACGCCTCTTCACGCCACAGCCGGCTGCCGTGGTCAACCTGTTCCAGGACCGTTGGCGCGTAGGTGGCGCCTTGGCGCTGATGGCCACAGAGCAGCTGCGCACCCTCTTGCAGCGCCTGGTTCACGCATTCTTCAACCCGCCGCGCAGATGCTTCGTTGATCATCGGCCCCATGTCGGTTTCGCGCCGGCCCGGATTGCCCAGCACCATCGCACGGGTGAGCTCGACGAAGCGATCACGGAAGGCCGCATAGATCGAGGCGTGGACCAGGATGCGCTGGGTGCCGATGCAGTTCTGCCCGGCTGCCCAGAACGCACCGGATACGCAGGATTCCACCGTCGCATCCAGGTCGCAGTCTTCGAGCACCAGCACCGGGGCGTTGCCGCCCAGGTCCATGGCGAGCTTCTTCAGGCCAGCACCGCGGGCAATTTGCTCGCCGGTGGCAAAGCCGCCGGTGAAGGAGATCATGCGCACATCACGCAGGGCGACCAACGCCTTGCCCAGCTCGGCCCCGCCCGTGGCTACGGTCACCACAGCCTCCGGCAAGCCGGCATCGACCAGGTACTGCACCAGCTTGAGCGCAGAAAGCGGGGTCAGCTCCGATGGTTTGAGGATCACCCCGTTGCCCCCGGCAATCGCGGGCCCCAGCTTGTGCGCCACGAGGTTGAGTGGGTCGTTGTACGGCGTGATGGCCAGGATCAGCCCCAAGGGCTCACGGGTGAACCAGCCCTGGCGCGACTCCGAGCCTTCGTAGGCATCGAAAGGCACCACCTCGCCCGCGTTGCGCCGGGCTTCTTCGGCCGACAACCGGAGGGTGTTGATGCAGCGCTTCACCTCTTTTTCGGCCTGGCGCAGGGTCTTGCCTGCCTCGTCGACGATCAGGCCCGCGAAGTCTGGCGCATCGCGCTCGATCAGCCGGGCGGCCTGTTCAAGGATGCCGGCTCGGCGGTGTCGGGGCAGGGCGGCGCTGTCTTTGACGCCTTGGCGGGCGCGGGCGAGCAGGCCGGGCACTGCGTGCTCGCCCAGGTTGGCAACGCTGCCAACCAGGCTGCCGTCGTAGGGGCTGAACACGTCGATCAGGCCAAGCGTCTGGAGGGGGGCGCGCTGCACGGAAGTCAGGTTCATGAGCGTCGCTCCTCAGGCCGAGTGGCTGGAAGTGTGGATGGCGAGGATGTCCGACTGCAGGGCAAAAGCCGTCTCAATGCGCCCCGCACCAGGGCCGGATACCGTCACCGCACCCAGCAACTCGGTTTCGAAGGCGATGGCGTTGGTAGCGCCGGTAATCCCCGCCAGGGGATGGCTGCCCGGCAGCAAGCGGGCCTGCACACTGGCTCGCACCGAACCGTCCGCTTCGCGGCGAGCGGCGCCGATCAGCTTCCAGTGCTCGCCCGACGCCTTGGCCCGCTCGACATCCTCGCAAGTGATCGCGCTGATACCGCTGCAGGCGACATCGCTGACCTGAAGGCACGCACCCAGCAACTCATTGGCGAGAATGACCACTTTAAGGCGTACGTCATGGCCTTCCACGTCGGCGGTCGGGTCCGCTTCGGCGTAACCCAGTTCTTGCGCCTTGGCCACGGCTTCGGCAAAGCCCAGGCCTTCTCCCATGCGGGTCAGGACGTAGTTGGAAGTGCCATTGAGGATGCCTTCGAAACCCACTAGGCCCGAGCCTGCCAAGGTGTGCCGGGCCATGCGCAGCACCGGCGTGCCACTCATCACTGAGCCTTCGTACTCGAACGACACGCCATTGGCCTTGGCCAGCGCCTTGAGTGCCTGGGCATGCAGGGCGATCGGCCCCTTGTTGGTGGTGACCACGTGCTTCCCCGCTTCCAGTGCCCAGCGGCAGAAGGTGGCCGCGGGCTCACCATCTTTCGGGTTGGTGAAGGTGGCCTCGGCGA
Organism: Pseudomonas sp. TWI923; assembly: GCF_039673365.1. NCBI lineage: Bacteria > Pseudomonadati > Pseudomonadota > Gammaproteobacteria > Pseudomonadales > Pseudomonadaceae > Pseudomonas > Pseudomonas sp. TWI923. Next base: position 61,408 of record NZ_JBDJLM010000014.1, read on the forward strand.
TGATGTCGGCCCCCGACTGCTTGATCACCGACTCGTTGAACGCCTCTGCCGAGCCTTGAGGAAGCTGCGCCAGGGCGCCTTTGCTGGTTGGTAGCGCGGCCAGGGTGGCTGCATCCAGGCCGTTGCGGTCGATCACCGAACCGAGGAACAGGTCGGTCACACCGACGATCTTCAGGCCAAAGCCCAGCTCCTGCTGCCAGCACAGGTTGCGCTCGGCGATCAATTGGGCCAGGGCACGGTTCACACCGCCAAAGCCTACGAGTGCAATTTTGTATTCGGTCATGGGTTGTTGTCCTTCTCAGGCGTTGGTTGATGGGGACAGCCTAAGAGCCCGGCCATGCCAGTTGAATATGGCAATGCGCTGTATTTATTGGCCAATCTGGCCAGTGCCGGAGGCGCGCATTCGCGCCTGCAAAAACGACCACGCCGCCGGGGCTCGGGCCCAGGCGGCGTGGTGGTGGCAAGAGGGAGGGCGCTTACGGTCAGCTCAGATCACGCTCGACAACACGAACGAGGTCACTGTGTTCTCCACCCCCGGCATCGCGGCAATTTCCCGCCAGACGTGGTGCACCCGTTCCGGGCTTGCGGCCTCGATGCGCAGCAGCAGATCGAACTCGCCGCTCAGCACCTGGCACTGCACCACTTCCGGAATCTGCCGCAGCGCGTCGAGCACAGCGTCACCGCGCATGCGGTCGTAGCGGTAGACGAACACCAGCGCATTGATCAGCGACGCGGGCCGGCGCCCCTCGCCGATGCGCAAGGTGTAACCCTGGATGGCACCGTCGCGCTCCAGGCGCTCGATGCGTTGGCGCACCGCATTGCGCGACAGGTTGACCTTCTGCCCCAGCTCGGCGTGGGCGATACGTGCATTGGCCGTGAGCTCGGCGAGGATGCGCTCGTCCAAGGGGTCGAGGATGCGCTTCATCGAGCGGCCTGCAACGCGGTCAATACCCCGTGCAAGCCTGTCAGGTCATCCTGGGCCAGCAGCGGACCGTCCGGGGTTGCCACCGCGTACGCTGGCATCGCCCCTTGCCAGGCACCCAATTCGGCCAGCAGCGGCGCCGATTTTTCAGGGGCGAACTGCCCCAGGGTCACGATCGGGGCGCCGATATTGCGCCGGTGCAGGCGCCCGGCGAAGGCACCCGTGGCGGTATGCGGGTCTACCGCACTGCCGGTTTGCTGGAACAGCGTGGTGATTTCTTCGCGGATCGAGGCATCGTCCACCGCATAGGAGTCGAACAGCATGCGGGCCTGCAACCACTGGCGGTTGCCGATGCTCAATTCGCCACAGGCCTCGAAGTGCTCCATCAGCGCCCGCGTCGCCTCGCCGTCGCGCTCGTACAACTCCCAGACGAAGCGTTCGAGGTTGGAGAACAGCGAAAAGTCCATGGCGGGCGACAAGGTCCGGCTGGTCGAGACCCGGCTGTAGCGGTTGCAATGGATGAACCTGTGCAGGGCGTCATTGCGGTTGGTGGAGACGATGATCTGATTGATCGGCAGCCCCATCTTCTGCGCGATGAAGCCTGCGTAAATCTCGGCAAAACTGGCCGTGGGGATACTGAAGCCCACCGGGCGTGTGCCCCCGCCCAGCTGCAGCGCAGCATGGAAATAGAAAACTATCTGTGCCAGTACCCCGACCCAGTTGGTCGAATTGAAACTGATCGGTATCAGCGCCGGGCAGGGCCATTCGCGCAGCAACCGGGTGACCAGCGACTGGCAATCGTCGAAGCTGCCGTTCACCGCCACGCAACTGACGCTGCCCGAGTCGGCGCCGCGCATCACCGCCGCGCGGTCCGCCGGGGTGCCGGCCTGCGGATACAGCGCCAGCAGGCGGGCCGTAGGGCAGTGGCGCAAGGCATCGATCGCGGCCACGGCCGTGTCGCCATTGCTGGCGCCCACCCACATCACACGCTCACAGTTCTGGCCCAGGAAGTGCCTGATGAGCCGTGCCTGCAACTGCGCGGCAAAGTCCTTGGAGGATCGGGTTGGCCCGTGGAACAGCTGCATGATCCACTCGTTGTGGCCGATCTGCTGCAGCGGGGCGATCGCACGGTGCGCGAAGCCACGGTAGCTGTCGCTGACCAGCGCCCGTAACGTCGGCTCATCGAGGGTATCCCCTACAAAAGGTGCAATGACCCGCCAGGCCAGTTCGTCGAACGGCAGCCAGGACCAGCTGGCAATTTCCTGAGGGCTGAATTGCGGCAGCGACGCGGGCACGAACAACCCGCCATCCTCTGCCAGCCCTGAAAGCAGCGCCGTGCGAAAGTCAACTCGTGTCTCGCTGCCACGCGTGGTTGTGTACTGCATCGTTGCTCCAAATGACTCGTGATTAGCGTTGCGCCATGGCCACCAGCCAGTGGCTGAAGGCCTGGGCGTCTGCGGGCAGCGCCTCACCCAGGCCGCGCACCAGGTAGAACGACTCGCTGGCTTCGATGCGCTGGGCGAACGGCGCTACCAGGCGGCCTTCCTGTAACAGGTCCTCGGCCAGGGACGAGCGCGCCAGGGCCACCCCCAGCCCCAGCTCCGCCATGCGCAAGGTGGACACCAAGGTGTCGAACTGCAGGCCGCTCGAAGAATCGACGCCCTCGGCGCCGACCCGCTCCAACCAGTACCCCCAGCCTTCCTCGTAACCCAGCACATGCAGCAGTGGCAGGCCTGCCAGGTCGCGGGGCTCGCGCAGCGGGCAGCTGGCGATCAGGGCGGGCGAGCAGACCGGCACCAGCAGGTCCCGGGTCAGGCGCTGCGCCTCGACGCCAGGCCATTCGCCATTGCCCCAGCGAATCTCCAGGTCATCCTCGGCATCGAGCTCCTTGACCCACAGGTTGCTGATGTAGCGGATGTCCACCTGCGGATGCGCCCGGCGAAAGTCAGCCAGCCGCGGTGCCAACCAGAAGTGCAGGAACGACAGGCTGCCGCGCACCTTCAAGGGCCGTCGCTGGCGTTGCCCGAAGATCTCGTTGGTACCTACCGCCAGGCGGCTGATGGCGTCCTGCACCACCGGCAGGTAGGACTGCCCCTCTTCGGTCAACCCCAGCCCCCGGGGCAGGCGCTTGAACAGCGCCACCCCCAGCTGGCTCTCCAGGTGACGGATCTGTTGGCTCACCGCCCCCTGGGTGAGGTGCAGCTCCTCGGCGGCATGGGTGAAGTTCAGGTAGCGCGCCGACACTTCGAAGGCCCGTAGCCAGTTCAAGGGGGGCAAGGTTTTCTGGCTCAATGGAAGCTCCTCATGGCGACTGGTTCAGTGGCCCAGTATCACCTTGCTCAGGCGGCCTCGGTAGCCGCCTCGGCCATGTGCTGCGCACCCTGGCGACGCTGGCGATATTTGCAGGTCAGCCAGTACATGAAGTAGCACCAGGCAATGAACGGCAAGCCGAAGTACAACGCCACACGCTGAGCGGGGTCGAAGGCGATGCCCACGCAGGCCAGCAGGCAGCAGAACAGCGCGGCCAGGGGCACGAAGGGGTAGCCGCGCACGCGGAACTTGAGGTCTTCGAGCTTGCCGCCCGTGGCGATGTAGTGCCGGCGGAAGGCGATCTGGCTGGCCGCGATGCTCATCCACACCACCACCACCGCCAGCCCGGAGATCGACACCAGGGCAAGGTAAATGGTGTCGGGAGCGAACACGCCGCTGAGCAGCGAAGCCATGCCGCCCGCCATGCTCAAAACGATGGCGTTGAACGGCGTGCCGCGGCGTGACAGTGCAGCGAACTTGCGCGGCATGTTGCCTTGGTCGCTGAGGGTCCAGAGCATCCGCGCGGCGGCATACAGCCCGGAGTTAGCGGCAGACAGCAGCGCGGTGATGATGACGAAGTTCATGATGTCGGCGGCGTAGGGAATACCGATCATCTCGAACACCATCACGAACGGGCTTTCCACAAGCCCGGCCTGCTCGCGGGGCAACAGGGTGGCCAACACGAAAATGGTGCCGATGAAGAACAGCGCCAGGCGCAGCACCGTGGTGCGGATGGCCTTGGGCACGTTCTTTTCAGGGTCCCGGGTTTCGCCGGCGGCAATGCCGATCAGCTCGGTGCCGGAGAAGGCGAAGGACACGGCCAGCAAGGTCATGGCGATGGACCAGAAGCCGGTGGGGAACAGCCCTTCACGGGTGAAGTTGCCCAACCCGACACTGTGCGCCTGCTTGATGTCGAACACGCCCAGGATGGCGCCGCCACCGATGACCAGGAAGGCGACGACCGCAAGCACCTTGACCAACGACAACCAGAATTCCGTCTCGGCGAATGCCCGCACGGAAATGATGTTGGTGATGAACACCGCCGCGCCAAACAGCGCGCTCCACATCCATACCGGTGTGTCCGGGAACCAGCGCACCATGAGTATGCCGGCGGCGGTGAATTCCGAACCGATGGCGACCGTCCAGGTCAGCCAGTACATCCAGGCCACCATGTAGCCGGTGCCAGGCCCGAGGTAGCGGGTTGCGTAACTGCTGAAAGAGCCGACTTCCGGCATCTGCACGGCCAGTTCACCCAGGCACATCATCACCAGGTAAACCATTACCGCACCGATGATGTAGGCAATCACCGCGCCTAGCGGTCCCGCCTGGTTGACGGTATAGCCAGAGGTCAGGAACAGGCCGGTGCCGATGACGCCACCCAGTGCCAGCATGACGATGTGGCGGGTTTGCATATCCTGTTTGAAGGCATGCGCCGGGGCATTTTTGTTTGTGGTTATCTGCACGGACATTGTTGGAGTCTCATGAAAGTTGGCGGGCAAGGGCGTGCTACGACCTCGTCTTGGCAGCGCGAATCGAAATGCCTTGCATGTTGTTATTGTTCGACTTCATGAAGAGGCACCCGCCGCGGCGGGCGAGTGCCTTGGGACAAGCTTCAGGCCTGTTGCTGGATCGGGCGGCCGGCCTCCTCGGCGCCACAGTGCGGGTCAGCCTGCCGCGCGAGTTCCGCGCGTACCGCGGCGCAGGCTTGGGCCAAGTCGGCCAGCAAGTCGTCGGTGTCCTCGATACCCACGGAAATACGCACCAGGCCCTCTGAAATCCCCAGCGCCTGGCGCTCTTCCAGGGTGTTTTCGACGTGGCTGGTGGTGCGCGCCGGGCCGTAGATGGTTTCCACCGCCCCGAGGTTGCCGGCCCGATGGGCGTACTCGAGGCGTGGCAACAGACGGGCCACGGTGTCCATGCCGCCTTTGAGCACAAAGCTCACGATGGCGCCGAAACCGCGCATCTGCGCCTTGGCGATGGCGTGGCCGGCGTGCTGTGGCAAGCCGGGGTAATTCACCGTTTCCACCAGCGGCTCGTTGCACAGGTACTCGGCCAAGGCCTGGGCACTGGCCTGTTGCTGACGCAGTCGAAGGGCCAAGGTCTTGATGCCACGGATGATCAGGTAGGCCGAGAACGGGTCCAATGATGCACCGTTGATTTCCCGGTAATGCCGCACCTGCGCCATCAGGTGCTCGGCACCACAGACCACACCACCCAGCACGTCGCCATGGCCGGACAGGAACTTGGTGGCACTGTGCACCACCACATCCACGCCCAGAGCCAGCGGGTTCTGGTTCAGCGGTGTAGCAAAGGTGTTGTCGGCCACCACCAGGGCACCTACTTTGTGCGCAGCAGCGCTCAGGCGGCGAATATCCAGCACCTTGAGCGTCGGGTTGGTGGGCGTTTCCAGGTACAGCAGATCGCAGCCGGCAGCGATTTCGCGCTCCAGGGCTGCGGTATCCAGGGTGTCGCACAGGCACACCTGCACGCCCATGCGCGGCAGGAATTCCTCGAAGATCTTGTTCGTACCGCCGTAGCTGTCGCGGGTCGACACCACCCGTTTTCCGTTCGCCAGAAAGGTGTGCAGCACCGCGCTGATTGCGGCCATACCACTGCTGAAGGCCACGGCCGACTCGGACTGCTCCAGCCCGCAAAGCTTGGCCTCCAGCGTGGCGACGGTCGGGTTGCTCATGCGGCTGTAGATGTAGCCCGGCAGCTTGCCCTGCGCCACGTCGTACCAGGCGTCGATGTCCTGATAGCCATACGCGGCACTGACCACGATCGGGGTCTGCGTCGCGTTGTAGGGGTGCTGGCCTTGCTCGCCACTCCACACCACCCGTGTGCCGACGCCCGCACCAGCAATGCCTGCAACCGCTTCGTTCTTGTTCATATCCAGTTCCTGCACGACTGTGATGACCACCCCGATGCCGGGGCGTTTCGTGGGGACTATAGGGGGAGGGCCTGGAACTGAAAAACGATGTATCTGGGGGCTCAGTAGCGTTTTTTTTAATGGCTGTGCCCCGAGGGATCTGAGTCAGAGGGCAGCGCTGTCGGAGATGGGCAGCCATCGGCATGCTCGACCAGCCATTGCAGGCTCTGGCGCGACGAGCCTGTCACCACCAGCGGGATACGCCTAGCAACATACCTGGGCAGCGGCCTTGCAGTGCCGAGTTGCCCCAGCGGCGAGTCGATCGGCCCGGGTTGCTCGGCCAGCAGCCGGCGCAAGTAGTCCACGCACTGCGCAAAGCGCTCGCCACGGTCGTCGTGGTCCAGCCTGTATGCGGGGATCCAATACCAGCAACTCTGATGACGCTCCAGAATACTGGAATGGAATCTATGTTCTCTGGGGCGAGAATAGAGGGCAGGAGTGGCAAGCTAAACTAAATATCGAAGCCTGGTGCATTGCAGTGATCCGATTCAACAGAGAAATCCAAAAGAAAGTAAATTCGATTCATATGCCCAAATATGATGAGTTATTTATTTGGCGGAGCTTGAGCACCATTGCTTTCAAACTATCACGCCCCGATCAGATCCGGTTCGATCTGTTTTCCTTGGGCCGATAGCGAACGACTGTGAAGGCCTATTTGGGGTGGCGAAGGGTGGCCACTTGCGAACGACCGCTATCGACCCATAGCTGACAGTCATGCCAGAGGTGATCTCTGTGGGAGCGGGTTTATCGAGGCGTCGAACCGCCGCGAACACGGGCGAAGCCCGTGCCACTCTCCGCGTCGCCTGCTTCGCGGGTAAACCCGCTCCCACAAGGTTCGCGCCAGCCTGGAAAAATGAGCAAGAGCAGCACCATCGCATTGGCAGCTTTGGGTCGATTGCTGCCATTCAAAGCCTGCACATACCCCAACCCATCAGGTAGAAGACTCATCGCCGCCTCGGGTAATGTGGCCGTTTCTAAAATGGATTTCGCCATGAAAGACTCACGACAGTCGGAAACTGATTTTCCCCAGATCGCAGCACGGCTGAACAACCGTCGATTCTCGGTAGCCAGTAACACCCAAGGGTTATCGGGTGCCGGCACGGTCTTCCATTATTCAGTCGACGATGGTGCCATCAACAGCACTTACCAAGGCGGACGGATCCGTACAGGTAATCAGGTAGGCCGCGTGACAGGCCCCGATACCATCGAGCTGCTTTTCCAGTGTTTGACCACCGAGGGCGAGCTTCTTGCCGGCTGGTCCCGGGGTACGGTGGGCGTTGATCAAGCAGGCCGCACGACCCTGCACTTTGTCTGGGGTTGGTTATCTGGCGCCACTGGAGGGGGGGAGTCCAATTACGTCGAGCTGATCGATTAGTACAACGCCGACCTGTTTGGCTCGTGCGCGCTCTGCGCGTCAGGAGCCAGCCTCGGTCCAGGACTCAAACCGCACCCGAGCAACCCCCACGCTTGCCCACCTCCCGCATCCACCGCCGATACTGCCGCGTGCGCAGCGCATTGGCCAATTGCTGCAACACCAATGCCCGCAACGGCGACACCTGCGGATCCGGCGCTCGCCCAAGGCTCAGCCGACGCAGCTGGAACTTGACCGCCGCCATGTTGGCCAGCGAGGCCAGCGCCTTGTTCTTCCAGGTGATCGGCCGTAACTGCGGCGCCGGGTCGACGCCACGCTGCCAGTCGTTGGGCAGGCTTGGGGCGATGGCCAGGGCCGAGCCGATGCCGACCATCTCCACGCCACTGGCTACTACCTGTTGGGCGACCGGCAGGCGGCGTATGCCGCCGGTGACCATCAGCGGCATCTGCGCGACCTGGCGGATGTCGCGGGCGAAGTCGAGGAAGTAGGCCTCGCGGGCGAGGGTGCGGCCGTCGCGGGCTTCGCCTTGCATGGCCGGGGCTTCGTAGCTGCCGCCGGACAGTTCGATCAGGTCGACCCCCTGGCCGTTGAGCAGCGCTACCACCTGGCGGGCGTCGTCGGCGCTGAAGCCGCCGCGCTGGAAGTCGGCGGAGTTGAGCTTGACCGCCACCGCAAAGCCGGGTGAAACCACCTTGCGCACTGCTTTCACCACCTCCAGCAACAGGCGGGCGCGGTTTTCCAGCGGGCCGCCCCATTCATCGGTGCGGGTGTTGCTCAGCGGGGAGAGGAACTGGCTGAGCAGATAGCCGTGTGCGGCGTGAATTTCGACGCCGGTGAAACCGGCCTGCTCTGCCAGCTGGGCGGTCCGGGCGAAGCGGGCGATCACCTCGTCGATGATGGGGGCGGTCATCGCCCGTGGGGTGCCGAAGTGCTTGGACATGCTGCCCAGTTCCAACGGCACGGCCGAGGGGGCCCAGGTCTGCTGGCCGAGGTTGGCCTGCATCTGCCGGCCGGGGTGGTTGATCTGCATCCAGAACTGCGCGCCCCGCGAGCGGCCGACCCGCGCCCAGCGTTTGAACGGCTCCAGTTGCGCATCGTGCTCCAGCACCACGCCGCCCGGGCCAGTCATGGCGCGGCTGTCGATCATCACGTTGCCGGTAATCAGCAGGCCGGCGCCACCGTCGGCCCAGGCCTGGTACAGGCGCATCAGGCGCTCGGAGGGAGCCTGGTCGGTCTGCGCCATGTTCTCTTCCATGGCGGCCTTGGCGATACGGTTCGGCACAAGCGAACCATTGGGCAGGGTGAGCGCAGCGAACACATTCATGGCAAGGGCCTCGAGGGGGAGTGGCTCGACCTTAAGCTTAAAGGCAACTTTAAGGTCAACAGTTTTTGTGGGATAACGCGTCTTGGGCGATGCCATCGCCCAGTGAACGCATTCAGTGAGGTGAGTGATGAAAATCGGTGAACTGGCCAAGCGCAGCGGCCTGGCGGCGTCGCGTATCCGCTTCTACGAGGCCAGCGGGCTGATCAAGGCGGTCGAGCGCCGGGCCAATGGCTACCGCGACTATGGGCCAGAGGCGGTGTGGATCCTGGAGATCATCACCGGTGCCCAGCGCGCTGGCTTTTCGCTGGAAGAGATTCGCCACCTGCTGCCGGTGGGGCCCAATGCCTGGCGCAAGGACGGCCTGCTCGACGGCCTCAAGCGCAAGGTGGCCGAGATCGAAGCCATGCAGCAGCGCTTGGCGCAGAGCAGGGCGCAGTTGCTGATAGCCATCGACAGCATCGAGAACCGGCCCGAGGGCATGCCCTGCGACGACAACACCCAGCGGGTGCTGGAGCGCCTGCGCGAGGAAAGCGCAGGGGCGGCCAAGGCTCATCGGGTTGTGGAGTGAGCCTTGGATGAACGCTTGACCTTGAAGTTGAGTTGAACCTTAGAGTGATTGACGCGGGCTGATCATCGGCACGCCCCCTCGGCTGCCCGGCGGGTCAATCTTCGAGAAAGGTCAAGCAGATATGGACAGGCGATACACCCAGGTCGAGTTCGGCACGCAGCAGGTCGAGGTGCTGGAAGGGGGGTACTACGACCGCTTCCGGATGAACCCTGACCTTGACCAGGTCGCGCGCGACCCGGCCGCCGGAGACATCACATTCTTCCGGCGCATCCCCAAGCAGCTGGTGCAGTCCCGGGTCGGGCCGGTCTGGGCGCCGAATTTCTATTACCGCTCTGCCTGCATCCAGCTGTTGTACCTGGCCCCCCTCGGGCGCCTGCGGGCAAGCCTGCCGGTGGCTCTGGAACCCTTGAGCCCGTTGCCCGGGTATGGCTTGGTGGCGCTGAATTTCTTTTCCTATGGGGTGTGCGACAACGATCCCTACGACGAGGTGTCCGTGGCCATCGTCATCCGCCGCCCTGGTGCCCGAGGGCCCCACGCGCTGGAGTTGCTGGATGCGATGCGGCGGCGCAGTTTCTTCGCCCATGTGCTGGCGCTGCCGGTCAACACCGAGATCGCCCGGGTGCGTGGGGTGCTGGGCTATCAGTTGCCCAAGTGGCGCACGCCGATCGAGGTGGATATCGGCACCAGCGTGCAGGCGCGGATCGCCGCCGCCGACGGCAGGCCGGACCTGAGCCTGCAGGCGCCGTTGCCCGTGCTGCGCACGCTGGCATCGCAATCGAGGATGGGCACGACGACCATGGTCCATCAGGTCGACGGCCAATGGCAGCAGACCCAGGTGCTGACCAATCCGCTGTCCTTTGCCCAGCGCCTGCTGCCTCGGGGCGTGAAACTGGTACGCCATGGCGGCCCGTTGAGCCAGTTGCTCGACGGGCTGGGGGCATCGACCCTGGTGCGGTTGGATGTGGTCAAGGAGGCGCAGGTGGTACTGTACCTGCCCGCGCCTTTGGCTGGGCTGGGACAGGCCGGTCAGCGGCGATAGTAGCGACGGTCATCGTAGTAGCGATCCTGCCGGGCGCGGTCGTGATAACGCTCCCAGTTGTGCCGCCGTTCCATTTCGCGGCGGTATTGCTCACGGCGCCACTGCTCTTTGCGCCATTGCTCGCGGCGCCAGTCTTCGCGGCGGTCATGCCAGCGGTCATCACGGTAGTAGCGGTCGTCATGGGCCAGCAGCGTTGCGGGCTGCTCGGCGACCGTGCTGGCCAGGCTCGGCCAGGGGTTGACGGGAGCCGGGACCTGGGGCGCCGCCAGTTCGCCAGTGTGCACAGGGCTAGGCGTCTTCATCGGCGAAGCGCTCGCCGAGCCCACTGCCACAAGGGCGAACAGGCCAAGCAGCAGCATGCGTGGGGTAGGTAGTTTCATGGGTGAAGACAGCCTCTGAAAGACAGTTGAAGGTGTGGCCAGCCGCCCGCGTCAGCGTTTCGCTTCGGGCTTGTGCAGATAGACCGGCAAAAAGGAAAAAGTTCTGGGGCCGGCCGCTTTTATAGCCATGGCTGGAAACCCTTGGCACACTGGAGCGCACTCTGCAGCCAATAGAATTCCTACCGCCATGCCAAGCGCATTCCCCTCGCTACCTTCACTCAACGCCCTGCGCATGTTCGAGGTGGTCGCCCGCCACCTGAACTTCCGCCTCGCCGCCGAGGAGCTGGGCGTCACCCAGGCGGCCGTGGCCCAGCAGATTCGTGGCCTGGAGGCCAGCCTGAACATCCGCCTGTTCGAGCGCCTGCCCCGTGGGCTGGGCCTGACCGACGCCGGACGCGCCTACAGCTCCAGCGTGCGCGGCGCATTGGCGATGATCGATGAGGCGACCCGGCTGCTGCGCCCTCAGCCCTCGCAGCTCACGGTCAGCGTGACACCGAGTTTTGCGGCGAAATGGCTGATCCCCAGGCTCGGCGATTTCGCCGAAAGCAATCCGGACATCGACCTGCGCCTGCTTGCCGGCGACCGGCTGTCGCACTTCCAGACCGATGGCGTCGACCTGGCCGTGCGCTATGGCCAGCCACCGTTCGGCGCGGGGCTCAATGCCGAGCTGTTGATGGAGCAGAGGCTGGTGGCGGTGGCCAGCCCGCAGTTGTTGGCGGAAAAAGGCGTACCGGCAACCTTTGCGGCGCTGCAGGGGTTTGTCGCGCTGCACGACGCCCATGACTTCTGGCCCGCGTTCACGGCGGCGCTGTTCCCCGGGCAGGGGCCGGGGACGGCACGCAACCTGCGCTTCAACCAGACCTCACTGGCGATCGACGCAGCCGCGGGCGGGCAGGGCATCGCGCTGGCCAGCCACGCCTTCGTCAAGGACGATATCGCCGCCGGCAGGCTGGCCCAGGTGTTCCCCCTGCAGCTACAGCTGGACAAGGCGTTCTACCTGGTGTGGCCGCGCAAGGCGCAACAGCCTGCTGCACTGGCAGTGGTCAAGGCTTGGCTGAAAGAACAGGCAGGCGATAGCTGAGCTACTGGCTTGCGAAAGCTTGGCTGTCTCCCTCGATGGCTGCACGGCTGCTAGGGTGAGTGGGTACCTGTAGGAGCGGCCTTGTGCCGCGAATGGGCCGCAAAGCGGGCCCGACGATTTTGCATTATTCCGAAATCCTGGGGCCGCTACGCAGCCCTTTCGCGGCGCAAGGCCGCTCCTACACAGGCGAAGATGGCAGCACGGGTAATGCAGCCTGGCGCCCTCGAACCATCATGTTTTTGTTCAATCCAGGAGGCAGCATGTCAGAACAGAAAGTAGCAATCATCACCGCCGGCGGCAGCGGCATGGGCGCGGCCGCGGCCCGGCGCCTGGCCGCCGACGGCTTCAAGGTCGGCATCCTGTCGTCGTCGGGCAAGGGCGAGGCGCTGGCCAATGAACTGGGCGGCATCGGCGTGACCGGCAGCAACCAGTCGGTCGAAGACCTGCAACGCCTGGTCGACGCGGTCATGGCCAAGTGGGGCCGGGTGGATGTGCTGGTCAACAGCGCCGGCCACGGCCCCCGCGCGCCGATCCTGGAAATCAGCGACGAAGACTGGCACAAGGGCATGGAAGTGTACCTGCTCAACGTGATCCGCCCGGCGCGGCTGGTAACGCCGATCATGCAGCGCCAGCAGGGCGGGGTGATCATCAATATCTCCACCGCCTGGGCCTTCGAACCCAGCGACATGTTCCCCACCTCGGCGGTGTTCCGCTCGGGGCTGGCGGCGTTCAGCAAGGTCTTCGCCGACACCTACGCAGCCGACAACGTGCGCATCAACAACGTGCTGCCTGGCTGGATCGACAGCCTGCCGAAAACCGAGCAGCGCCGCGACATGGTGCCGATGAAGCGCTATGGCACCAGCGAGGAAATCGCCGCCACCATCGCCTTCCTGGCCAGTGACGGCGCGGCCTACATCACCGGGCAGAACATCAAGGTCGATGGTGGTTTGACCCGCAGCGTGTGAAACACGCGTCTGGATGCAAATGAATGATAAGTATTACCATGTGCGACTTTCATTCATTTGCCGCCGGAGATTCGCGCCATGAACCCAGCCAACCGCCATGTCGTCGGCGATCTCTACCTGCGGCACCACAGCTGGGTAGTGAGCATGCTGCGCAACCGGTTGGGTAACCGCGAGCAGGCGCTGGACCTGGCCCAGGACACCTTCGTCAGGCTGTTGCGTAGCGAGCTGCCGACGCAGTTGCGTGAGCCACGCGCCTACCTGGCGACCATCGCCGGGCGCCTGTGTCTGCAGCACTTTCGCCGCCAGGCGCTGGAGCGCGCCTACCTGGACAGCCTGGCGCTGCTGGAACCGCAGCATCAGCCCTCGGAGGAAACCCGCCTGCTGGTGCTCGAAGCGCTGGATGCGGTGGGGCAGGTGCTCGATGGCCTGGGCAGCCGCGTGCGCGAGGTGTTCCTGCTGTCGCAACTCGACGGCCTGACCTACGCGCAGATCGCCGAGCGTCAAGGTTTGACAGTTAATGTGGTGCAGAAAGCCATGCTCAAGGCCTATCGGCACTGCTACGCGTCGGTGTACGGCGAATGAGGCCGCAACAGGCAGATGCGCAACGGCTGGACCCGGCTGTGGTCGAGCAGGCCATGCTGTGGATGGTGCGCCTGCAGTCGGGGGCCAGCAGTGAGGCCGAGCGGCTGGCCTGCCAGCGCTGGCGCCAGGCGAGCGCGGCCCACGAACTGGCCTGGCAGCGCCTGGATGGCCTGGGCCAGGGCCTGCGTAACGGTACTCATGGCGTGCCGGCGGCGCGCAGCCTGCTGCAGGCGCGCACCCGGGTGTCGCGGCGTGCCTTGCTCGGCGGGCTGGCTGGGGCCGGGGTGCTGCTAGCCAGCGGCTATGGCGTGCATCAGCGCAGCGTGCTGCCGACGCTGTTCAGCGACTACGGCACTGCCACCGGTGAGCGGCGCAGTTGGCGCCTGGCCACGGGGCTGACGGTACAGCTTGATACGGGTAGTGCACTGGATGGCGATCAGGTGGCCGGTCAGCAGGTGCTGACGCTCAACCGTGGGCGCGTGCTGGTGGAAACCGGGCAGGGTGCCGGCATCAGTGTGCGTGCGGGGCAGGCGCGGATCCTGTCGGGCGTGGGGGCACGGCTGGTGGTTCAGCAGCAGGTGGCCGCCACCCTGGTGCAGGTGCTCGACGGCAGGGTGTTGGTGGAAGACGGGCAGGGTCTGCGTGCCGGGCTGGAAGGCGGTTGGCAGCAGCTGTTCGCGGCAACGGGCGCTGGCAGCGTGACGCCATTGCCGGTGGGCGCAGCGGCCTGGACCCAGGGGCAACTGGTGGCCGAGCGCATGGCACTGGGCAGTGTGTTGGCCGACCTGGACCGCTATCGCAAAGGGGTATTGCGCTGCGATCCGCGGGTGGCCGGGTTGCAAGTCAGCGGCACCTTCTCGCTGGACCAGCCGGAGGCCAGCCTGGACCTGCTGGCCGAGGTGTTGCCGGTGCGGGTGCAACGGGTGCTGGGTTACTGGGCCACGGTAGTGCCGGCCTGAATTTCACCGCGCAAAAATACTTGCCCATGCCCGGCAGGTTTTCATTTCTCGCGCATCAGTACAGGCAAACGCGCTGAATCTGCAGCGCCTCGCCCACGCCTGTCTGCCAAGGATTGTCTCGATGCTGTGTCGCCTTACCCCTCTCGCAAGCCCGCTGTTGCTCGGCCTGGCCGTGGCCGCGTGGCACCTTACCGCCCAGGCCGATGTGCGCCGTTTCGATATCGCCCCTGGCAACCTCGACAGCGTGCTCGGGCAGTTCGGCCAGCAGGCCGGGGTGATGGTCGCCGTAGACTCTCAGGCCTCCCGGGGCGTGCACAGCCCCGGCCTGCGCGGTCAGTTCGCGGTTGAGCAGGGCCTGGCCATGCTGCTGGTCGGCACCGGGCTGCAGCCGGTGCAGGTCAGCAGCGACCGTTATCGGCTGATCCCCCAGGCAGCCGACAACGGCGTCATGGAACTGGGCGCCACCAGCGTCAACGCCACCGGGCTCGGCGCTACCACCGAGGGCACCGGTTCCTACACCACCGGGGTGACCAGCACCGCCACCAAGATGAACCTGTCGATCCGCGAGACCCCGCAGAGCATCAGCGTGATCACTCGCCAGTTCATGGACGACCAGCAGCTCACCAGCATGTCCGACGTGCTCAAGCAGACCCCGGGCATCACCATGTCCCAGGATGGCGGCGAGCGCTTCAACATCTATTCGCGCGGCAGTGGCCTGAACACCTACCAGTTCGACGGCATCACCACCTACCAGGAAAACCAGACCCGCACCATGCCCAGTACCTTGCTGGACATGGCGATCTACGACCGGGTCGAGGTGGTGCGCGGCGCCACTGGCCTTATGACCGGCGCGGGCGACCCCAGCGGTGTGGTCAACGTGGTGCGCAAGCGCCCGACCCGGGACTTCCAGGCCTATGTGCAGGGTGGCCTGGGCTCGTGGAACTATCGGCGCCTGGAGGCCGATGTGTCCGGCCCGCTGACCCCCGAAGGCAACCTGCGCGGGCGCCTGGTAGCGGCCAAGCAGACCAACCACACCTTCATGGACTGGTATAAGCAGGACAAGGACATCGCCTACGGCGCGCTGGAAGCCGACCTCACCGACACCACCCTGTTGCGGGTCAGCATCGACCACCAACGCTATCGGCCCACCGGCGCCCAAGGTGTGCCGCTGATCTACAACAACGGCACGCCGACCGACTTCTCCCGCTCCACCAGCTCCGGGGCGCGGTGGAACCTGGACCGCTTCGAGACCACCAACTACACCATCGGCCTCGAGCAGCAACTGGCTGGCGACTGGCAGCTGAAAGTCGGCACCACCTACATGGATGTCGACCGCTACGCGTTGTCGGGTGCCTATTACAGCTCATCGAACAACTCCAACATCAGCCCTGACGGCAGCGCCAAGATCGACCAGAGCGACGCCACCGCCACCCAGCGCCAGCGCGCGATCGATGCCACCTTGCAAGGGCCGTTCGAACTGTTCGGGCAGACCCACGAACTGATCTTTGGCGCCAACTACTTCGACTACGTCAATCGCCATCACTCCGAGGGCACCGATGACGCGATCGTCGACTTCGACACCTGGGGCAACGAACTGCCCAAACCCAGCAGCGACACCTTCACGCCGGTGCTGGACTACGATGTCGACACCCGCCAGAGCGGCTACTTCACTGCCGCGCGTTTCAACCTGAGCGACAGCCTGCACCTGATCCTCGGCGCCCGGGCCAGCAACTACCGCTATCACTACTACCTGCGCAGCCTGCCCGACGGCGCCCCGAATGCCTACGGCATGACCGAGCGCGGCGTGGTCACGCCCTACGCCGGGCTGGTCTACGACCTCACCCCCGAGCAGTCGGTGTACGTCAGCTACACCGACATCTTCAAGCCGCAGTCGGCCCGTGACCGCGAAGGCAAGTACCTGGAACCGGTAGTGGGGAAAAACTACGAGACGGGTTGGAAGGGTGAGTTCTACGACGGGCGCCTGAACAGCAGCGTGTCGCTTTACCTGGTCGAGCGCGACAACGTCGCCGAGCTCGATGGCGGCGCCAAGGTGCCGGGCACTCGCGACCAGGAAGACGCCTACCGCGCCGTCAGCGGCGCCAAGACCAAGGGCATCGACATGGAGCTGGCCGGCGAGTTGGCCACGGGCTGGAACGTGCAGGCCGGCTACAGCCATTCGCGCACCGAGGACGCCGATGGCCAGCGCCTGACCGCCCAGTTGCCGATGGACACCTTCCGGCTGTGGAACACCTACCAGCTACAGGGCGACTGGCAGCGCCTGACCCTGGGCGGTGGGGTCAACTGGAACTCCAGCAACTCGGTGTATTTCTCCCGTTATCGCACCCGCATCACCCAGGATGACTATGCCGTGGTCAACCTGATGGCTCGCTACCGCTTCAACGAGCACCTGAGCAGCACGTTGAACCTCAACAACCTGTTCGACGAGAAGTACTACACCGGCTTCTCCGGCAGTTGGGGGCATTACGGTGCGCCGCGCAACGTGATGATGAACCTGCGCTACGATTTCTGACCCTCAACCCGCCGCCCGGCGCCGCCGTTTCTGCTGGTACATGTCGTCGTCGGCGCGGCTGAGCAGGGTGTCGGCGTCCTCACCGTCATCGGGGTAGCAGGCTACGCCGATGCTGCAGCTGGGCATGCCGATATCGCCGAACTCTGGGCCCAGCGGCTCGGCCATGACGGCGAGAATCTGGGCGATCTGCTCGGCAACCGCAGCGGGCGACGAGATTTCCGGCAGCAATACGGTGAACTCGTCGCCACCCATGCGCGCCACCGTGTCGGTGGCCGCCACGCAGGCTTCCAGGCGCCGGGCAATGGTGCACAGCACGCGGTCGCCCGCCGCATGCCCGTGGACATCGTTGATGCCCTTGAAGTCGTTGATATCCAGGAACAGCAGCGCCAGTGGACGTTGCTGGTGCCGTGCGTTGTGCAGCGCCGCAACCAGGCGGTCGTTGAACAGCGAGCGGTTGCACAGTCGGGTCAGCGGGTCGTGATGGGCGAGGAAGCGCAGCTCCTGCTCGGCCTGGGTCAGGGCGGTCACGTTGCGCGCCACGCCGATCCGCGCACCCACCTCGTCGGACCAGAACGCCGCCCACAAGATGTGCACCACCGCACCATCCTTGCGGATGTAACGGTTACGGAAATCGAAATGGGCGTGGCCGTTCATGATGCGGATGATCGAGGCGCGGGTCGCCTCCAGATCGTCCGGGTGCATGTAGCGGGTGATCGGGGTGCCGGTGAGTTCGTCGGCACGGTAGCCCAGCAGCGCTTCGCAGGCGTTGCTGACGAACACGATGGTGTTGTCCCGGTCGACCACGAACACAGTGTCCAGCATCAGGTGGATCAGCTTGGGGTACAGCGCTTGCAGGTCAACGGGCATGGGGCTGGGAGTCCGCTACGGTGGGCTCGATCGTAGCCTGATCGCGAAGGGCGGCGGCGAGTGGCCCGGTCGGCAGCGGGGCAGGGCCAGGCAACGGTTCGCGGCGCCGGCCAGCATACACAGTGGCGGGCGGCTGTCACCAGAGGCGGCGGACGAAATGGACGGGCGCGCAGTGGCACCTGTCGTTCATGGGCAGGCCAGGGCGCCGAACGGAGCCCTGGCCGGGATCATCAGGCCGGTACGCCGAGGATGATGTGCGAGGCCTTGATGACGGCGGTCGCATTGACGCCTGGGGCCAGGCCCAGCTCCTGCACGGCATCGCGGGTGACGATGGCGTGGACCTGGGTGCCGCCGGCGAGTTCGAGGGTCACTTCGGCGTTGACCGAACCGTCGGTGACTTTCACCACCTTGCCATTCAGGCAGTTGCGGGCGGACAGGCGAATGTCGCTGGCCTCGGTCATCAGCATTACCCAGGGTGCCTTGATCAGGGCGATGGCCTCGGCGCCTGGCTTGAGCCCCAGGCTGTTGACACTCTCGACGGTGACCACCGCCACCAGGGTTTCGCCACCGACCAGCTCGAGGCTGACCTCGCTGTTGACGGCGCCGGGGCGCACGTCACGGACCTTTCCTTTGAACACGTTGCGGGCACTGACTTTCATGCAATTCTCCTTGAAGATGAAAAATCTGACTGCAGTGTCAGGATTTCGTTATGTAGTTTCCAGCATAGCGGCGGCGGTGAGAGCTTCTTGTATACAAAAACCTTTAGTTCTGCTTACATTGGCCGGCGCCTACGACAGCGGCAATCGCCGCTGCGTATTGCGACGGTTACTCATCATGCAACACCCAACGCTGCTCGAACCCTACGAGCCTCTTGCGCGAATCCCGTTCAACGCTGATGCATGCTTCAGCGCTCCCACGAGCGACGGACTCGCCGCCATACCCTTCACGCCGCAAACCCGTCCATGCCTGTCAGGGCCCTTGGCTCATGCCTTGGCACGTGCGGATTCAGCCGCGGCACGGTATCGCCTGCCGTTCATCTGCGCACTGCCTGCGCAGTTGCACTGAACGCTCCATCCAGGCCGCCCGACGGCGGCCTGTGCAAACATCCTGTTGAATGCGACCCCTTGCGGGAGAGGAACACCCATGCCCAAGACAATGCTGATCAAGAACGCCGAACTGCTGGTGACGATGGACGGCGAACGCCGGGAAATCAAGCGCGGCGGCCTGTATATCGAAGACAACATCATCAAGCAGGTCGGCCCCAGCGACAGCCTGCCGCAAACCGCCGATGTGGTGCTGGACATGGCCGGCAAGGTGGTCATCCCCGGCCTGGTCAACACCCACCACCACATGTACCAGAGCCTCACCCGCGTGGTGCCGGCCGCCCAGGACGGCGAGCTGTTCAACTGGCTGACAAACCTGTACCCAATCTGGGCGCGGCTGACACCGGAAATGATCGCGGTGTCGACCCAGACCGCCATGGCCGAGCTGATCCTGTCGGGCTGCACCACCTCCAGCGATCACCTGTACATCTACCCCAACGGCTGCAAGCTCGACGACAGCATCCACGCCGCCGAGGAAATCGGCATGCGTTTCCACGCCGCGCGCGGCAGCATGAGCGTAGGCCGCAGCCAGGGCGGTCTGCCGCCGGATTCGGTGGTGGAGAAGGAGAGCGACATCCTCAAGGAGTCCCAGCGCCTGATCGAGGACTACCACGACGCCAGCCATGGTTCGATGCGCCGCGTGGTGGTGGCGCCGTGCTCACCGTTCTCGGTGAGCCGCGACCTGATGCGCGAAGCCGCGGTGCTGGCGCGTGAATATGGTGTGTCGCTGCACACCCACCTGGCGGAAAACGTCAACGACATCGCCTACAGCCGCGAGAAGTTCGGCATGACCCCTGCCGAGTACGCCGAAGACCTCGGCTGGGTCGGCCATGACGTGTGGCACGCCCACTGTGTGCAGCTCGACCAGCACGGCATCGAACTGTTCGCCCGCACCGGCACCGGTGTGGCCCACTGCCCCTGCTCGAACATGCGCCTGGCCTCGGGTATCGCGCCGATCCGCAAGATGCGCGACCACGGCGTGCCGGTGGGCCTGGGGGTGGACGGCTCGGCCTCCAACGATGGCGCCAGCATGATCGGCGAAGTGCGCCAGGCGCTGCTGTTGCAGCGGGTCGGTTTCGGCCCCGATGCCATGACCGCGCGCGAAGCCCTGGAAATCGCCACCCTGGGCGGCGCCAAGGTGCTTAACCGTAACGACATCGGCGCCCTGGCCCCCGGCATGGTCGCCGACTTCGTAGCCTTCAGTCTCGGCCACGTGGCCTATGCAGGCGCCTTGCACGACCCGCTGGCGGCCCTGGTGTTCTGCACCCCGACCCACGTTGATACCAGTGTGATCAATGGCCGGGTGGTGGTGAAGGACGGCCGTATCACCACCGTGGATCTGCCCCTGGTGCTGGAGCGTCATAACCAGCTGGCGCGGCAACTGGTTAGCGGCGAGTGACTTGAGTGGCCGTTGCGCGCCTTGTGGGGCGCAACGGCTGCTCAGCTAACCGCTGAGCCAACCACCGCCGCCGGCAGGGCAAGGCCGAGCGCTGGCTCCGCGAGTGCCTGCGGCGCAGCAAGGTGTTCGAGCTTGATCAGCGTGGGGTGTCGGCGACGTTGTGAGGAATTGCTCGGCGCGCCGACCCTTCAGTGATCACAGAGTGTTTATGCCCGCCAGGGGCGTGTAGCCGTTTTTCCACACCCGAACAGGAATGCTCCTTCCTGCGCGCGAGACACCTTCCGACTTCTTCCTGAATACCGCCTCGGTATGGTTTCCCTCCTGCATTTTCAGGTCGCCCGACCGAGGCCATTGCACTGCACCGCCCACCTTGTGGGAGCGGGCTTGCCCCGCGATGCGTAGCCACCAGGCGACCTCCTTTCCAGCAAGGAGCGCCAAACCAAATGGCAACCACCCCCGGCAAGGCCAGCCCTTCAGGCAAGGGCATTTTACAAGTAGCGATCACACCACTCGCCGAAATCCAGGCCAAGGACGTCGGCAGTGGCGCCGCCGTGTTCGACGCCTGGCTGCGGGAAGTCAGTGCCGGCCATGCCACCCTCGAGCGCCTCAAGACCGTCGCTGGCAATGTGCCAGTGGCGGGCAACAGCATCGCCCTGATCGAAGCACTGGGCGCTATCGCTACCCTGGCCCGCAGCAAGGTGCCCGACCCGCTCGACTGCGCCACCTTTGCCCTCAATCTGATCGCCTTGGTCACCTCGCCCGCCGGTGAGGCGCCGGCGCGCATGAGCTTGCGGCCGATGCTGTTGTTCGTGCGCCAGGAGGGCAAGCAGGTGCTCGACGATGCGTCGGTCGAACTGCTGGCCGGCCACCTCAACGCCGATATCGTCGGCAGCCTTGATAATTTCGTCAGCCAGGCCGCCGGCAAACTCAAGGGCATCCTCGCCGAGGCCGCCACACTTGGCGAGCGGATCATCCTCGACATTGCCAGTGGCCTGGCCACCCTGGCCGAAGGCGCCGGCCTAAGACACGCCCGCTCGGCATCTGCCACGAACAGCGCGCTGATGCACAACCCGCTGGCCACGCTCGACAACTACCTGGCCGGTGCCTTCAGCGCCTACAAGCACGCTGGCAAGGGCATGACCAGTGTCGGCCTTCCGTTCAGCGCAGCGGCCAAAACCGAACTGCTCACCCACAGCGCGCACCTGCGCACCTTGGCCCCACTGATACGCGGCATGATCCTCAAACTGGGCGATGCCGGCAGCCCCGGCTCCATCGAGGCCCTGAGTCAGATCCTGGCCAGCAGCGTCAAGCAGTGGCGCCAACGCAACCCCCAGGTGGTGGCAGCCAACATCAAGCCCGGCGGCACCAGCAAGGCCCGCCACCAACTGGCCGAAGGCAAGCTGGAAACCCAGAAAGAGCAGGCGCCCGCGTCCCAGGCCGCCAACCCGTGCAAGAACGGCGCCCCGGCCAACACCTGCAACAGCATCAACTTCGCCCTGGGCAGCGAGACCCTGCAGCACACCGATTTCAGCCTGCCCGGCCCGTTCCCGATCACCTGGACCCGCACCTACCACTCGCGCCTTTCCGCCCTCGACAGCGGCAGCCTCGGCGCCCGCTGGATCACCGCCTTCACCACCTGCATCGATGTGCAGGACGATGGCCTGCTGCTGCACGATATCGACGGCCGCAGCCACGCCTACCCGCTGCCCAAGGTCGGCAAAACCCATTACGACGCGGTCGAGTACCGTGGCCTGACCCGCACCACCGACACCCAGCTCATCCTCTCGCGCGGCCAGGAGCGCCACGAGACCTACGAGCGCGTCGGCGAGCGCTTCCACCTGGTGCATATCGTCATGCGCAACGGCGTCGGCGCGATGCTGCACTACGAGCACAGCCACAACGGCCGCCCGGTGTTGTCGGACATCAACACCTACGCCGACAACGACCCGAGCAAGGTGCACCTGCAACTGGGCACGCTGCTCGATGAGCACGGCCATATCCAGGGCCTGTGGCAATTGGTCGACGGCAAGCCGCTGCGCCAGCTGTGCGCCTACCACTACGATGACCAGGGCGACCTGATCGCCGCCCAGGACGAGCACGGCGCCGCCTGGCGCTACCAGTACCAGCACCACCTGATCACCCGCTACACCGACCGCACCGAGCGCGGCCTCAACCTGGAATGGGACGGCAGCGGCCCGCACGCCCGGGCGATTCGCGAATGGGCCGACGACGGCAGCTTCGAAACCCGCCTGGCGTGGGATGAGCACATCCGCCTGACCACCGTGACCGACGCCTACGGCGGCCAGACTCGCCACTACTACGACGCCGAGGGCTACACCTACCGCATCCAGCACGCTGACCAGCGCTCGGAGTGGCTGTTCCGCGACGCCCGCAAGAACGTGATCCGCCACCTGCACGCCGACGGCAGCCAGGACCGCTACACCTACGATGAACGCAGCAACCGCCTGCAGC
>NZ_JBDJLM010000015.1:0-82233 GCF_039673365.1 Pseudomonas sp. TWI923
GCACAGTCCTTTCGCGACACAAGGCCGCTCCTACCGGAGATCGCATTCGCCTGTAGGAGCGGCCTTGTGTCGCGAAAGGACCGCAAAGCGGTCCCAGGATTTCAGCCTTCAATCAGGCTTCTTGTCGACCCACTTCGGCAATACCGGTGATTCGAACCGGTCCATCCCGTCCAGCAACTCATCCGGCTGCTGCGCCAACTGCAACATCGCCCGGTGCTGCGGCCGTACGAAGCCTTCCTCGACGATATGGTCGAGGAACCCGCCCAGCTTCTCGTAGAACCCGTTCACATCCAGCAAGCCCAGCGGCTTGGCGTGATACCCCAGCTGCCCCCAGGTCCACACCTCGAACAGCTCCTCCAGCGTCCCCAGCCCGCCCGGCAGGGCGATGAAGGCATCGCTGAGTTCGGCCATGCGCGCCTTGCGCGCGTGCATGCCGTCCACCACCTCCAGGCGGGTCAGGCCCTTGTGGCCGATTTCGGCGTTCATCAGGCTTTCGGGGATGATCCCGACCACTTCACCGCCCGCGGCGAGCGCGGCGTCGGCCACGGTGCCCATCAGGCCCACCGCGCCGCCGCCATAGACCAGCGTCAGGCCCCGGCGGGCGATGGCCTGGCCCAGGGCGATGGCGGCTTCACGGTAGGCGGGGTTGGCGCCGATACTGGCGCCACAGAACACACAAACGGAACGTACAGGCATGGCTTGTCTCCCTTCACAGGGGGCACAGGGTAAGGCTCAAGCCTGACACTTCCAAGGCTATTCACTCAGGGCGGGAGAATTCGCAGGCTGCGCCGGTGGCGCCCTGGGCGTAGGCGGCGAGCAGGCTGTTCATGAAACTTGAGAGGGACATTTCAGTTACTCCTAAATGAAAGGTTGTCCCATCGTCTATCAAGAGGGCATGATGTGCTCTTTGATTGGTTGTATACAATCCATTGAACAATTCAACTGGCTGGCCACTTGACACCCCTTGACCCACATCAGGGCTGGGTTGCAAGGTTTCAGGCAGTCTCGCAATTGATAAAACCCTGCCAAGGAGATTCATGATGTTTGCGAAAGCTGTAGCGGTATCCCTGCTGACCCTCGCCAGCGCCTCTGTCTTTGCAGCCGAATGCTCGGTCACTGTCGAGTCGACTGACCAGATGTCCTACACCAGCAAAGAATTCACCGTCGACAAGAGCTGCAAAGAGTTCACCGTGAAGCTGACCCATTCGGGCAGCCTGCCGAAGAACGTCATGGGCCACAACCTGGTGATCAGCAAGACTGCCGACATGCAGGCGATCGCCACCGAAGGCATGAGCCAGGGCATCGACAAGGGCTACCTGAAAGCGGATAACGCCAACATCATCGCCCACACCGCGATGATCGGCGCGCCAGAGAAAGAGACTGAAGTGAAGTTCGACACCTCGAAGCTTGAAGCCGGTGGCGACTACAGCTTCTTCTGCACCTTCCCGGGCCACATCTCGATGATGAAGGGCAAGGTAGTCGTCAAGTAATCGAAGCCTGACGCAGTACCCTTGTGGGAGCGGGCTTGCCCCGCGATGGCGATGGTGAATCCACCAAGGCCATCGCGGGGCAAGCCCGCTCCCACAGGTCTTTCTACAGCCTGATCAAGGCGCGAACGGCAGTTCGCGCTTGTGCTGGGTCTTGCGGTAGGTGCCGACGATGATGTCGAACGCCGCCTGATCGACCGGCTGGCCATGCAGGAAGGCATCGATCTGCTGGTAGGTGACGCCGTGGGACGCCTCGTCCGGCTTGCCCGGTTCCAGGTCTTCCAGGTCGGCGGTCGGCACTTTCTCCACCAGCGATTCCGGCGCGCCAAAGCTGCGCGCAATCGCCCGCACCTGGTTCTTCACCAGCCCGCTCAGCGGCGCCAGGTCGCAGGCACCATCACCAAACTTGGTAAAGAAGCCCATCACCGCCTCGGCGGCGTGGTCGGTGCCGATCACCAGGCCCGCGCGGGCGCCGGCGATGGTGTATTGCGCCACCATGCGCATGCGCGCCTTGGTATTGCCGACGACGAAGTCCACCAGGCTCGGCGAGCCACCTTCCAGTGCCTTCACTTCAGTGGCCAGGGCGCGTACCGCCGGGGCGATGTCGACAGTGTGCACTTCGTCGGCCTTGATCACGTCCAGGCAGGCCTGGGCGTCGTGCTCGTCGTGCTGCACCTGGTACGGCAGGCGCACGGCGATGAAGGTGTAGGCCTTGTCGCCGGTCTCGGCGCGCAACTCGTTGACGGCGCGCTGGGCGAGCAGGGCGGCGGTCAGCGAATCGACGCCGCCGCTGATGCCCAGAACCAGGGTCTTGAGCTGGGCGTTGGCCAGGCAATCCTTGATGAACGCCACGCGCCGGGCCACTTCCTGCTCGAGTGCGGCGGTATCGGCGAAGGGGGGCTGCACCTTGAGCGCCTGGGCAATCTCCTGCTGAACGGCTTGCATGGGTTACTCCTTGCTGGGGATTTTGAATACGTGACGCAGGTAGGCGACGAAGTTCTGGTCGCGGCACTGGGTCTTGGCGGCTTCGTCGGAGATCTTCGCCACTGGCGAGCCGTTGCAGTCGGTCATTTTAAGCACGATGTTCATGGGCGCCACACCGGGGATGTCGCACGTCAGGTTGGTGCCGATGCCAAAGCTGACGTTGATCCGACCGCGCAGGGCACGGAAGATTTCCAGTGAACGGGTCAGGTTCAGGCCATCGGAGAACACCAGGGTCTTGGTCATCGGGTCGATGCCCAGCTTCTGGTAATGGGCGATGGCTTTCTCGGCCCAGGCCACCGGCTCGCCCGAGTCGTGGCGCAGGCCGTCGAACAGCTTGGCGAAGTACAGGTCGAAATCCTTCAGGAAGGCATCCATGGTGATGCAGTCGGTCAGGGCGATGCCCAGCAGCCCGCGGTATTCACGTACCCAACAGTCCAGCGCGGCGCTCTGGCTGTCGATCAGCCGTGGGCCGAGTTGCTGGTGGGCCATGAACCATTCGTGGGCCATGGTGCCCAGCGGCTTGATATCCAGTTTCCATGCCAGGTCGACGTTGCTGGTGCCGACGAAACGGGCCGGGAAATCATCGCGCAGCACCCTCACCACTTCCGCCTGCACCCGGCTGGAAAAGCGCCGGCGGGTGCCGAAGTCGGCCACCTGCAGTTCGGCCAGTTCATCATCGCTGGCATGGGCGCGCAGCCAGTCGAACTTGCGGTGTAGCTGGTCACGCGCCTCGGCCAGGCGCATGTGCGGGTGCAGGTGGCGGTTGCGCACTTCACTGATGATCGCCAGCAGGGGTATTTCGAAGAGGATCACGTGCAGCCACGGGCCCCGCAGGCGCAGGCTCAGCTGGTCATTTTCGATCCCTAAGCGCACGTAGCGCAGGTTGAAGCGGAACAGCCGCAGAAAACGCAGGAAGTCGGGCTTGAGAAAGCTGATGCGCTCGAGGAAGGCCAACTGGCCATCATCCAGGGTGAGCTCGCTGAGCAGTTCCAGCTGGTGGCGGATTTCGCCCAGGTAGGGGCGCAGGTCTTCGCCATTGCGGCAGCGAAACTCCCACTCGACGTCGGCGTCCGGGTAGTTGTGCAGCACGCCCTGCATCATCGTCAGCTTGTAGAAATCGGTGTCGAGCAGGTTGTGCACGATGCGCTCGGCGAATGCGCTCTCGCTCATCAGGGGGAAGCTCCAAAGCGGGCAATGGCGGCTATTGTGCCAGTCTTTGAGGTGTTGTTGCGCCTATGCCGGCCCCTTCGCGGGTAAACCCGCTCCCACAGGCCAGGTGCCATCCTGTGGGAGCGGGTTTACCCGCGAAAGGGCCTGCATAGGCAAAGCAGGTGTTTTTCCGTGCACCGGCTAGCCTTCAAACGGTGCTGCCTGTAGCAGTCGCGCACCAGCGGTGTGCAGTTCGGTGACGTCGGCTGTTACAGGGCGGTTGCACGTTAACACTTGCAAGGGTTGCAATGATGGCACTCGATGGTTGCTCCTTGTCTAGGCGTTTGGGTGGCGCTCACCCTGCGGCAGACGGTTGCACGCTCAATAAAGAAAAGGCCGTCGGTCGCCTCTTATCCCCCTGCACAGTGAGTTTTCCCGGAATGCAAAACCAATGGCACGGCCCTTGCTCGGAGCACAGGGTTGATGAAGTTGTAGTGCCAACCAAAAAAAACTCTAGGAGCACCACCTCATGTCGCAGACGTTTTACAAGAAAGGTTTCCTGGCACTGGCGGTAGCCACAGCACTGGGTGTTTCTTCGTATGTTCAGGCCGACGTCAAGATCGGTGTTGCGGGCCCCATGACCGGTGCCAACGCAGCGTTTGGCGAGCAGTACATGAAAGGTGCCCAGGCGGCAGCCGACAAGATCAACGCCGCCGGCGGGGTGAACGGCGAAAAGATCGTTCTGGTCAAAGGTGATGACGCCTGTGAACCCAAGCAGGCCGTGGCCGTGGCCAACCGCCTGGTGGACCAGGACAAGGTGATCGGCGTGGTCGGCCACTTCTGCTCCTCCAACACCATCCCCGCCTCCGAGGTGTATGACGAGGCTGGCGTGATCGCCATCACCCCGGGCTCCACCAACCCGCAGGTCACCGAGCGTGGCCTGTCTGCGATGTTCCGCATGTGTGGCCGTGACGACCAGCAGGGCATCGTCGCCGGCGACTACATCGTCGACGTGCTCAAGGGCAAGAAAGTCGTGGTGCTGCACGACAAGGACACCTACGGCCAGGGGCTGGCCGACGCGACCAAGGCACAGCTGATCAAGCGCGGCGTCACGCCGGTGCTGTACGAAGGCCTGACCCGCGGCGAGAAGGACTTCAGCGCCGTGGTCACCAAGATCCGCGCCGCCGGTGCCGACGTCGTCTACTTCGGTGGCCTGCACCCAGAGGCCGGCCCGCTGGTACGCCAGCTGCGCGAGCAGGGCCTGAAGGACGTCAAGTTCATGTCCGACGACGGCATCGTCACCGACGAACTGGTCACCACCGCTGGCGGTGCCCAATACGTCGATGGTGTGTACATGACCTTCGGCGCCGACCCACGTCTGCTGCCCGACAGCAAGGCGGTGGTCGAGGAGTTCCGCAAGAACGGCACCGAGCCGGAAGGCTACACCCTGTACGCCTACGCTTCGCTGCAGGCCCTGGCTGCCGGCTTCAACGGCGCCAAGTCGAACAAGGGCGAAGACGCCGCCAAGTGGCTCAAGGCCAACCCGGTCAAGACCGTCATGGGCGAGAAGAAGTGGGACAGCAAGGGCGACCTGACCGTGTCCGACTACGTGGTCTACCAGTGGGATAAAGACGGCAAGTACCACCAGCTCGAAAAACAAAAATAACCAGGGTGGGGCCCGGGCCTGCAAGCCCGGGCCAACGCCCTCGCAGCAGCTGTCTTTATTCGTAGATCTGCACGGTTCTGCGCCGCAACGGCCACTTCATCCGTGGCCCGCCGTGGTCGGCGCTCGTGCAATCTCAATCAGGTGAGATTGCGTTATGGATGGTATTTTCCTGCAGCAACTGGTCAACGGCCTGACCCTCGGGTCGGTCTATGGCCTGATCGCCATCGGCTACACAATGGTCTATGGCATTATCGGCATGATCAACTTCGCGCACGGCGAGGTGTACATGATTTCCGCGTACCTCGCGGCGATCAGCCTGGCATTGCTGGCCTACTTCGGCATTGAGTCGTTCCCCTTGCTGATGCTCGGCACGCTGTTGTTCACCGTCGTCGTCACCGGCGTCTACGGCTTCACCATCGAGCGCATCGCCTACAAACCCCTGCGCAACTCCACCCGCCTGGCACCGCTGATCAGCGCCATCGGCATCTCGCTGATCCTGCAGAACTACGCACAGATCAGCCAGGGCGCCCGCCAGCAGGGCGTACCCACGCTGCTCGAAGGCGCCATGCGCATCGATGTCGGCAGCGGTTTCGTACAGCTGACCTACACCAAGATCTTCATCCTGGTCGCCGCGTTCGTCGGCATGGGCCTGCTCACCTACGTGATCAAGTACACCAAGCTCGGCCGTATGTGCCGGGCCACGCAACAAGACCGCAAGATGGCTTCCATTCTGGGTATCAACACCGACCGGGTGATCTCCTACGTGTTCGTCATCGGCGCGGTGATGGCCGCACTGGCGGGCGTGTTGATCACCATGAACTATGGCACCTTCGACTTCTATGCCGGCTTCATCATCGGCATCAAGGCATTCACCGCTGCCGTGCTTGGCGGTATCGGCTCGCTCCCGGGCGCCATGCTTGGCGGGATCATCCTGGGAATTTCCGAGTCGCTGTTCTCCGGCCTGATCAACTCCGACTACAAGGACGTGTTCAGCTTCTCGCTGCTGGTGATGATCCTCATCTTCCGTCCCCAAGGCCTGCTGGGTCGCCCGCTCGTGGCTAAGGTGTGAACATGTCCGCTGCCAATACTGCCCCTGCTGTTGCAAACAAAGGTTTCGATCTCAAACGCAGCCTGCTGGAGACCATAGTCGCCGGCCTGCTGGCCCTCATCGTATTTGGCCCGGTCGTCGGCGTGG
Organism: Pseudomonas sp. TWI923; assembly: GCF_039673365.1. Lineage (NCBI taxonomy): Bacteria > Pseudomonadati > Pseudomonadota > Gammaproteobacteria > Pseudomonadales > Pseudomonadaceae > Pseudomonas > Pseudomonas sp. TWI923. Next base: position 6,482 of record NZ_JBDJLM010000015.1, read on the forward strand.
TACTCGACGGCTACACCTTCAACGCCCAGCCGACCCGCGTGGCCTGGCTGGTCGGCGGGGTGATGGTCGGGCGCTTCGTGCTCAGCCTGTTCCTGCAGACCGCCACCGGCCTGCGCATGCTCCAGGGCTTCGACAGTGGTGGTTCGGGCGTGCACGTGCTGGCGCCGGACTACAAGTCGCGCCTGCGTTACATCATTCCGGCGCTGATCGTGATTGCCATCGTGTTCCCCGTCTTCGCCAACAAGTACCTGCTGACCGTGGTCATCCTCGGCCTGATCTACGTGCTGCTGGGCCTGGGCCTGAACATCGTGGTCGGCCTGGCCGGCCTGCTCGACCTCGGTTACGTGGCGTTCTACGCCATTGGCGCCTACGGCCTGGCGCTCGGCTACCAGTACCTGGGCCTGGGCTTCTGGAGCGTGCTGCCGCTGGCGGCCATCGCCGCCGCGCTGGCGGGGTGCATCCTTGGTTTCCCGGTGTTGCGGATGCATGGCGACTACCTGGCGATCGTGACCCTGGGCTTTGGTGAAATCATCCGCCTGGTGCTGAACAACTGGCTGTCGTTCACCGGTGGCCCCAACGGCATGCCGGCGCCATCGCCGACCATCTTCGGCCTGGAGTTCGGTCGCCGAGCCAAGGACGGTGGGGTGCCGATCCATGAGTTCTTCGGCTTCGAATACAACGCCAACCTCAAGTTCGTGTTCATCTACGCGGTGTTGTTCCTGGTAGTGCTGGCCGTGCTGTACATCAAGCACCGCTTGACCCGCATGCCGGTCGGCCGTGCCTGGGAGGCGCTGCGCGAAGACGAGATCGCCTGCCGCTCGATGGGCCTGAACCACGTGCTGGTCAAGCTCTCCGCCTTTACCCTCGGTGCCTCTACCGCAGGCCTTGCCGGCGTGTTCTTCGCCACCTACCAGGGCTTCGTCAACCCGTCGTCGTTCACCTTCTTCGAGTCGGCGCTGATCCTCGCCATCGTCGTGCTCGGCGGCATGGGCTCGACCGTGGGCGTGGTGATCGCCGCCTTCGTGCTGACCGTGGCCCCCGAGCTGCTGCGCAGCTTCTCCGAGTACCGCGTGCTGCTGTTCGGCGTATTGATGGTGCTGATGATGATCTGGCGACCACGGGGGCTGATCCGCATCAGCCGTACCGGTGTGGTCCCGCGTAAAGGAGTGGCGCCATGAGCGACGAAATCATTCTGTCGGTCGACAACCTGATGATGCAGTTCGGCGGTATCAAGGCGCTCAGCGATGTCAGCCTGAAAGTGAAGCGCAACCAGATCTTCGCCTTGATCGGCCCCAACGGCGCCGGCAAGACCACCGTGTTCAACTGCCTGACCGGCTTCTACAAGGCCAGCGGCGGGCGCATCGAACTGAACGTGCGCGGCAGCACCACCAACGTCATCCAGCTGCTGGGCGAGCGTTTCCGGCCCACCGACTTCGTGTCCCCCGCGCGTTTCGCCAACCGCATGTACTACAAGATGTTCGGCGGTACCCACCTGGTCAACCGGGCAGGGCTGGCGCGTACGTTCCAGAATATCCGCCTGTTCAAGGAAATGTCAGTGGTGGAGAACCTGCTGGTGGCCCAGCACATGTGGGTCAACCGCAACCTGCTGGCCGGGGTGCTCAACACCAAGGGCTACCGCCAGGCCGAGAGCGAGGCGCTGGACCATGCCTTCTACTGGCTGGAGGTGGTCGACCTGGTCGACTGCGCCAACCGCCTGGCCGGTGAGCTTTCCTATGGCCAGCAACGTCGTCTGGAGATCGCCCGGGCCATGTGCACGCGCCCCAAGATCATCTGCCTGGACGAACCGGCCGCCGGCCTCAACCCGCAGGAAACCGAGGCGCTCAGCCGCATGATCCGCGTGCTGCGCGACGAGCATGACATCACCGTGGTGCTGATCGAGCACGACATGGGCATGGTCATGAGCATTTCCGACCACATCGTCGTGCTCGACCACGGCAACGTGATCGCCGAAGGCGCGCCGCAGGATATCCGCCACAACCCGACGGTGATCGCCGCCTACCTGGGTGCTGATGAAGAGGAACTGGTATGACCGCACCCATTCTCGAACTTAAGGATCTCGAGGTGTTCTACGGGCCGATCCAGGCCCTGAAGAAAGTCTCGATGCACATCAACGAAGGCGAGACGGTAAGCCTCATCGGCGCCAACGGTGCGGGCAAGTCGACCTTGTTGATGTCGATCTTCGGCCAGCCCCGGGCGGCTTCCGGGCAGATCATCTACCGTGGCACCGACATCACCCGCAAGTCGTCGCACTACATCGCCTCCAACGGCATCGCCCAGTCCCCCGAAGGGCGTCGGGTGTTCCCCGACATGACCGTCGAGGAGAACCTGATGATGGGCACCATCCCCATCGGCGACAAACATGCCGATGAGGACATGCAGCGCATGTTTACGCTGTTCCCCAGGCTCAAGGAGCGGCGAAACCAGCGGGCGATGACCATGTCCGGCGGCGAGCAGCAGATGCTCGCCATCGCCCGGGCGCTGATGAGCCGGCCCAAGCTGCTGCTGCTCGACGAACCGTCGTTGGGGCTGGCGCCGATCGTGGTCAAGCAGATCTTCGCCACCCTGCGCGAACTGGCGCAGAGCGGGATGACCATCTTCCTCGTGGAGCAGAACGCCAACCATGCGCTGAAGCTCTCGGACCGTGCCTATGTGATGGTCAACGGGCAGATCCGCATGACCGGTACCGGGCAGGAGCTGTTGGTCAACGAGGAGGTGCGCAACGCCTATCTGGGCGGGCACTGAGGATCCAGCACGGTCTCTGTAGGAGCGGCCTTGTGTCGCGAACGGGCTGCGAAGCAGCCCCAAGACCTCAGCATCATGCAAAATCGCCGGGGCCGCTTCGCGGCCCTTTCGCGACACAAGGCCGCTCCTACAGGGGATCGCGGCGCGTGGCAGTCTTGCCCCGCGATGCGTTTTATGCTCGGCCGCAGCATGTGGACAACTTGTCGCATATCTTTCTCGAAGCACTCCACAACCCCCTCGCAAGCCCTTGTTTCCACAGGTACAAAACTTTCCACGGATTATGTGGAACCGCCTGTGGAAAACATGGTGGCACCTCGCTGCAGGCCTTTGAACTCAATGCCTTCAAGGGTTTGTACGTTTTTTGATCATGTACGCTTTGTGGTTGATTCAACGAGTGTTTTTGCCTGCGGGACGACCTTTCCACAAGGGCCGGATATCTGTGGGTAACTCTGTGCAAAAACCTTGGACAGACTGCCGCAGGCGGCATGGTTGAAAGCGTTGCGCCATCAGTGAGAGATTTCCACAGGACCACGGCCGTACAAAAGGTTCCGCGCAACCGACGAGTTGCCCCCAATCCGTGGGGAAAGGCTTGTGGGTAAGGTGCGCATAGCTCTCTCATGGCTATCTAGCACGGGGCTTTCAAGGCTTTGATCATTTCTTGACCAGGGATTGAAACGGTTGTCGCCAGAGCGTGCGCCGGGCATGCTGCGAAGCCGGCAGCACGTAATCCACAGTCAAGGAGAAGAGCATGACATCCACCGTATTCATTACTGGCGCGACTTCCGGTTTCGGTGAGGCCACCGCCCGCCGTTTCGCCGAGGCCGGCTGGAAGCTGGTCCTCACCGGTCGTCGCCAGGAGCGCCTGGATGCCCTGCGCGCCGAGCTGTCGGCCAAGACCGAAGTGCACACCCTGGTGGTCGATGTGCGTGACCGCAAAGCCATGGAGGCGGCCATCGCCAGCCTGCCGCCGGCCTTCGACAAACTGCAGGGCCTGGTCAACAACGCCGGCCTGGCGCTGGGTGTCGATGCCGCGCAGAACTGCAGCCTGGATGACTGGGAAACCATGGTCGACACCAACATCAAGGGCCTGATGTACACCACCCGCCTGCTGCTGCCACGCCTGATCGCCCACGGCCGCGGTGCGTCGATCCTCAACGTCGGCTCGGTGGCGGGCAACTACCCGTACCCAGGCGCCAACGTGTACGGCGGCACCAAGGCGTTCGTCGGCCAGTTCTCGTTGAGCCTGCGTTGCGACTTGCGCGGTACCGGGGTGCGGGTGAGCAACATCGAGCCAGGCCTGTGCGAGAGCGAGTTCTCGCTGGTGCGCTTCGGCGGCGACCAGGCCAAGTACGACGCCACCTATGCGGGCGCCGAGCCGATCCAGCCGCAGGACATTGCCGAGACCATCTTCTGGATCCTCAACCAACCGGCGCACATCAACATCAACAGCCTCGAGCTGATGCCGGTGAGCCAGGATTGGGCAGGGTTCTCGATCGACCGCTCGGCCAAGGCCTGAGTCGATTGACAGGGGCAAGTCGGCTGTCGCGCAGTACATGTGGGAGCGGGTTTACCCGCGAATCAGGCACTGCGGTATATGGCACCGGCTTCGCCGGTGTTCGCGGGTAAATCGCAGCGGCGAACCGCCGCTCCCACAGGTGACGTCGATTTGCTGTGGGAGCGGCGGTGCGCCGCTGCGACTTGCCCCGCGATTGCGTCAGTCCAGGCGCTGCAAACCTTCCAGGCAGGTAGCCAAGTGATAGGGCGTGGTCGAAGGCATGTCATGCCGGCTGACCGCGCCATTGCCATCCCGGCACTCATGCCAGCCGCCGTCATGCAGGAACTGCCCTTGAAGGGCCTGCAGCTGCCCAAGCAATTTTTCATCGCTGGCCGAGCGCTGTGCCAGCGCCCGCAGGTACTCCGCCTGGGCCCAGATCCGCTGGGTGGCGTCGAGCACCTTGCCGTCCACATCCAGCATCGCCAGCACCGCCGAATCCTTCACCCCGCACTGTTCGGCGTAGCCGAACCCACGGCTGATGGAGGCATGCAGCGGCGTGCCGCGCAGTAGCGGCGAGCTGTCGAGCAGGTAGAACCATTCGAACTGATGGCCAGGCTCGAACCAGTTATCCACAGCCCCGCGCGGTTTCTCCAGCATCAGGCCGTGTTGCGGTTCGACGAATTGCGCCTGCAGCGCTTCGCACAGCTGCAGCAACGACTGGCGTACGTCGTCGTCCTCGCGCACGGCCAACACCTGCAGGAAAGCTTCGGCCAGGTGCATCTGTGGGTTCTGCAACGGGCCGCTGCCCAAGTCCGACCAGTCCTCACCCAGGCTGGCCTCGTACAGGCCATCGTTACGGGCGAACTGCTCGGCAACCACTTCCAGGGCGCCATTGAGCGTGGCTTCCACCAGACCTTCACCGACCTTGCCCCAGTAATGGGCGCAGGCGAAGACGATGAAGGCGTGGGTATAGAGATCCTTGCGCCGGTCCAGCGGCTTGCCTTCGGCGTCGATGCTGTAGAACCAGCCGCCGTGTTCGGCGTCATGGAAGTGCTTTTGCAGCGAGCGGAACAGCGCCGCCGCGCGTTCGGCCGCGCCCGGTTGTTCGATGCGGCTGCTGAACAGGTACAGCTGGCGCGCGCAGGCCATGGCGCGGTAGCGCTGCACCGGCAGCGGGCGGTGTTGGGCGTCCAGGGCTTCGTAGGGGAGCGCTAGCTCGGCGTTCCAGCCCGGGCCTTGCCACAGCGGCACGATGCGTTCGGCGAAGTGCTGTTGAAAACGGGTCAAAGCAAGGCGGGGGTCGGACATGCTGGCGCTCATGGACGGTCGGGCAGGGCGCCATGGTAGCAGAACTGGGGGTATGGGTTGCCTGTGCCGGCCCTTTCGCGGGGCAAGCCCGCTCCTACAGGTCCGAGTGATTCCCTGTGGGAGCCGGCTTGCCGGCGATGGGGCCGGTACAGGCAAGGGGTCAGCCTGGATTCCCCAACCCCTGCCAATGCCGCGCACCCACGAAGATGAAGCGCAGCTGCTGGGTGATCTTCTCTTGCGCCGTCATCACCTGCGGGTTGCCCGGCTCCGGGCTGTCGATCAGCTCCGGCAGGGTGGCGAACACGGTCTTGACCACCAAGTCGGCCATCACCGCCAGGGCCGCGCCGTCCAGGTGCTGCCAGCGCGGCATGCGCGCAAGGTCGGTGGCCAGGTCGCTGCTGATGTCCTGGCGCAGGCGGGCGATGGCCTGACGTACGGCTTGCGAACCGCCGTACTGTTCGCGGGCCAGGAACAGGAACTGGGCGCGGTGGGCGTTGACCACATCGAGGAAGATGCGCACCGAGGCGTCGGTGATGCCGCCCAGCTCGAATTCGTTGTGCCGCACCAGGCGAATGGTCTGGCGGAAGGTGGTGTCGATTTCGGCGACCAGGGCCAGGCCCAGGGTGTCCATGTCGGGGAAGTGGCGATAGAAGCCAGTGGGCACGATGCCGGCAGCCTTGGCCACTTCGCGCAGGCTGATGCTGCCAAAGCCACGGCCGCTCTCCATGAGCTGGCAGGCGGCGTCCAGCAGGGCCTGGCGGGTCTGTAGCTTCTGTTCGGCACGCGGCAGCATGGGACGGGATTCTGTGGCTGTGAGGCCGGCCATTCTGGATAAAAAAACAAAGCCCGGTCAATGGACCGGGCTAGGTGGGGAGCAGATACAGCGGGGCGGTTTGTTGTTTTCGGCCATGGCGATCAGCTCACACGGCTGAGTTCGACGAGGCGATCCGAGCCACCTTCGGCAACGCGGTTGTTGCGTTCGATCAGACGATCCGAGCCACCTTCGGCGACGCGGTTATTGCGTTCGATCAGACGGTCCGAGCCACCTTCGGCGACGCGGTTATTACGTTCGATCAAGCGATCCGAGCCACCTTCGGCGACGCGGTTGTTGCGTTCGAGCAGACGATCCGAGCCACCTTCGGCGACGCGGTTATTACGTTCGATCAAGCGATCCGAGCCACCTTCGGCGACGCGGTTATTACGTTCGATCAGACGGTCCGAACCACCTTCGGCAACGCGACCGGCACGTTCCTGCAGGCGTTCGGCGCCACCTTCAGCCAGGGTGTTCAGCGGCTGGGCAACAGTGGCTGCGCTGGAGCGCGATTCGGCGCTCAGGTGCTGGTCTTCAGCAGGCAGGGCGAAAGCGTTGGCGGCAAGTACGGACAGGGTCAGGCTCAGCAGCAGATGGCGTTTCATGATTCGGTGCTCCTCTCGGGGGCTGAAAAGTGGCTACGGAGGCAATGCTACGCCGCGTAACGCCAGAGAGAAGTTCATCAGGGTAATGGTAACAATCGACGCTATTGATACTCAGGCGCGACGGCTCTGAATCAATGGTTTCGACGATGATGCCGGCATTGTGCGCTGCCGATTTCGCAGTAACACCAAGGCCCGCGGCAGACCAATAGAGCAGAAAAGCGCCAGGAAAACTTCGCTATCATGGCAACCCGGACTAAACCCTGCGGGTTTTCATCAGTCCGACATTTTAAGTGCCATCGTTATGCCCGCCTCGTGCCCGGCAGTCAGGAGAACCCCGCAATGACGCGCCCCGCCAGAATCCTTGTCTGGACCTTCGCCACCCTGGCCACGCTGCTGGCGATCCTGGTGGTGGTGATCGCCACCTTCGACTGGAACCGCGTCAAGCCACTGCTCAACGAGAAGGTGTCCGAGGCGCTGCATCGGCCTTTCGCGATCAACGGCAACCTCGCCGTGCACTGGCGCACCGCACCGGAAGAAGGCGGCTGGCGCGCCTTCGTGCCCTGGCCGCATTTCACCGCCGAAGATCTCACGCTGGGCAACCCGGACTGGCTCAAGGAGCCGCGCATGGTCGGCCTCGAGCGGGTCGAGTTCCGCCTGGCGCCACTGCCGTTGATCGTCCAGCGCATCAGCATCCCACGCATCGACCTGGTCAAGCCCAGCGCCAGCCTCACCCGGCTGGCCGACGGCCGCGCCAACTGGACCTTCGACTTCGGGCCCAAGGATGACAACCAACCACCGTCGAGATGGGTGTTGGATATCGGCGCCATCGGCTTCGACCAGGGCAACGTGAGCTTCGACGACCAGACCCTCAAGACCAGCCTGAAGGTGCAGGTCGACCCGCTGGGCAAACCGATCCCGTTCAGCGACATCGTCGGCAAGGCCCGCGCCGAAAAAGCCGGCAACGCCCAGGCCTACGCCTTCGGCCTCAAGGCCCAGGGCCGCTACAAAGGCCAGGCCGTGACGGCCACCGGCAAGATCGGTGGCCTGTTGGCGCTGCAGGATGCCAGCCAACCGTTCCCGCTGCAGGCCGACGCCCGCATCGGCGACACCCAGGTGGCGCTGGCCGGTACCCTGACCGATCCGCGTAATCTGGGCGCCCTCGACCTGCGCCTGAAGCTGTCCGGCAGCAGCCTGGGCAACCTCTACCCGCTCACCGGCGTGACCTTGCCGGACACCCCGGCTTATGAAACCGACGGCCACCTCAACGCCAATTTGCATGCAGCAGACGGTGCGCAGTTCCGCTACGAGGGCTTCAACGGCAAGATCGGCGCCAGCGATATCCATGGCGACCTGGCGTTCGTCGCCAGCCAGCCGCGGCCGAAACTGTCCGGCAACCTGGTGTCGAACCAGCTGCTGTTCAAGGACCTTGCACCGCTGATCGGCGCCGACTCCAACAGCCAGCAGAAGGCCCGTGGCGGCGCCAGCAAGCAGCCGGCGGGCAAGGTGCTGCCGGTGGAAGAGTTCCGCACCGAGCGCTGGCGGGCCATGGATGCCGACGTCTCGTTCGCCGGCAAGCGCATCGTCCACAGCGAGCAGCTGCCGTTCAACGACCTGGCCGCCCATGTGATCCTCGACGATGGCCTGTTGCGCCTGGAGCCGCTGCGCTTCGGCGTGGCCGGCGGCAACCTCGACTCCAACATCAGCCTGGACGGGCGCAGCACGCCGTTGCAAGGGCGTGCCAAGCTCACCGCCCGGGGCTTCAAGCTCAAGCAGCTGTTCCCCAGCTTCGCGCCGATGCAGACCAGCTTTGGTGAACTCAATGGCGATGCCGACCTGCGCGGCAGCGGCAATTCAGTGGCGGCGTTGCTCGGCACCTCCAACGGTGACCTGCGCCTGCTGATCAACGATGGCGCGATCAGCCGCAGCCTGATGGAGATCGCCGGGCTCAATGTCGGCAACTATGTGATCGGCAAGCTGTTCGGCGACGAGGACGTGAAGATCAATTGCGCGGCGGCCGATGTGGGTATCAAGGATGGCCTGGCCACTACCCGCCTGTTCGTCTTCGATACCGAGAACGCGATCATCTACATCAACGGCACGGCCAACTTCGCCAGCGAGCAGCTGGACCTGAAGATCACCCCGGAATCCAAGGGCGTGCGGCTGTTCTCGCTGCGTTCGCCGTTGTATGTGCGTGGGCCGTTTGCCAAGCCCAATGCCGGTGTGCAGGCGGTGCCGCTGGCGCTGCGTGGCGCGGGGATGGTGGCATTGGGTGTGGTCGTGGGGCCGGCGGCGGGGCTATTGGCGCTGATCGCGCCGAGCAGTGGCGATGCGCCGAACCAGTGCACGCCGCTGTTGCAGCAGATGAAAGCCGGCAAGGCGCCGGCTGCGGTAAAGGCCAAGCAGTAGGGCCTCATCGCGGGGCAAGTCGCATCGGCGCACCGCCGCTCCCACAGGTCAACTCGTGGGAGCGGGCTTGCCCCGCGATATCGATCACAACCCTTGCAACAGATCCGACATATCGTCCGCGTGCTCTTCTTCCTGGGCCAGGATGTCCTCGAAGATCCGCCGTGTGGTCGGGTCGCTGTCGCCGATGAACTGGATGATCTCGCGATAGCTGTCGATGGCGATGCGCTCGGCCACCAGGTCTTCCAGCACCATCTCCTTCAGGTTCTTGCCCTCCACGTACTGGGCATGTGAATGCTTGCTCAGGTTGTCCGGGTTGAAGTCCGGCTCGCCGCCCAGTTGCACGATGCGCTCGGCCAGCTTGTCGGCGTGCTCGGCTTCCTGGGTGGCATGCTCGAGGAATTCCGCCGCAGCGACACTGGCCTTGATGCCGCTGGCCATGAAGTAGTGGCGCTTGTAACGCAGCACGCACACCAGCTCCGTGGCCAGCGACTCGTTGAGCAGGCGCAGGATCTTCTCGCGGTCGGCCTGGTAACCCTCGGTCACCGCGCCGTTTTCAGCGTGCTTGCGCGCACGTTCGCGCAGGGTCTTCACATCGGTCAGTTCAACGCTCATGTTCATCTCCGTAAGCATCAGGGTGGTCATGCGCCGTGGGCGGCGTCGCTGTCTTGCTGGCGTTGCTTGCAGGTCTTGAAGCCCTTGGCGTCAACATGCCCGGTGGCGTCAAAACGCACGTAGTAGGGCTGCTGGTGGCCGTCACGGTTGAGGATGTAGTCGTTGCAGGTGCCGCCATGGGGCAGGTCGATGACATTCGACGGGCTGCCGCCGATGGCGATGACCTTCTGCATGGTCATGCCGTTTTCCACCTGCTTGACCAGCGGCTGGTCGCGGTAGGTCACGTAGTCCACCGGGTTTTCCGGGCGGCTGCTGCAGGCGGCGAGGGTGGCGCTTGCCAGAAGAATGGCCAGGGTCTGCTTGTACATGGTCCCGCTCCTTGCTCGAGGGTCTGTTCTGCTTGGAACCGCGCGGCGCGCCAGGAGTTCGATTGCGCAGGGCTCAAACGGCGCTGTAGTGTGGGCCGGTCGTCCATGGAAAGGAGCTGGGGCAATGACGCAGGCGTTGGCTACACGCTATCCACTGGTGCTGGTGCCGGGCATGCTCGGGTTTGTGCGGTTGCTGCTCTATCCCTACTGGTTCGGCATCGTCCCGGCCTTGCGCCGGGGTGGCGCGCAGGTGTTCCCGGTGCAGGTCTCGCCCTTGCATGGCAGCGAGGTGCGCGGCGAACAGCTGCTGGCCATCATCGAAGACATCTGCCAGCGCACGGGGGCCGAAAAGGTCAACCTGATCGGCCATAGCCAGGGCGCCCTGAGTGCCCGCTATGCGGCGGCGAAGCGCCCTGACCGGGTAGCCTCGGTGACCTCGGTGGCCGGGCCCAACCATGGCTCGGAGCTGGCCGACCACCTGGCGCGCACGGCACCGGGCGACTCACCCCAGGGGCGCATCCTCAGGGGCGTGCTGCATGGCCTGGCGGTGTTGCTGGTGTGGCTGGAGACCGGCTGGCGCCGCGACCCGCTGCCGATCGACGTGCATGCCTCGCATCAGTCGTTGACCTGCGCCGGGGTGGCGCTGTTCAACCAGGCTTATCCACAGGGGCTGCCCGAGGTCTGGGGCGGGGAAGGGCCGGCTGAGGTGAACGGGGTGCGTTACTACTCGTGGTCCGGCACCCTGCAGCCTGGGCTCACCGACCAGGGCCGCAATCGCTTCGATGGCAGCAACCGTTTCTGCCGCCTGTTCGCCCGCAGCTTCGTCAGGGAGAAAGGCCAGTGCGATGGCATGGTTGGGCGCTTCAGTTCGCACCTGGGCCAGGTGATCGGTGACGACTATCCGCTCGACCACCTGGACATCGTCAACCAGTCGCTCGGCGCGGTGGGCAAGGGCGCCGAGCCGGTGCGGCTGTTTACCGAGCATGCCGCCCGGCTCAAGGCGGCGGGGTTGTGACGGCCTTATGCAAGGCTTGAGATCCCTGGGGCCGCTACGCGCCCCTTTCGCGACACAAGGCCGCTCCTACAGGTGATCGCCGTCTTCTGTAGGAGCGGCCTTGTGTCGCGAAGGGAGCGCGTAGCGCTCCCCCGGCATGTCAACGACGCACCGGCGTAGTCCAGCGCTCAGCCAGCAGCACCCCAACCAGGGTCAGCAACCCGCCAACCAGGTGATAGCTGGCCAACTGTTCATCCAGCACCACAGCCGCGATCACCGCCGTCACCACCGGCAACAGGTTGAAGAACAGCGTGGTCCGGCTCGGCCCCAGCCGGTGCACCGCCTGCATCCACACCCGTGGCGCGACCATCGAGGCCAGCACGCAGGCATACACCACCAGGCCAATGTTATGGCCGTTCAGCCCGGTCTTGGGCGACAGCAGGAACAGCGGCAGCAGCACCAGGATCGCCACCAGGATTTGCAGGTACAGCAGCTGCATCGGCGGCAGGCGCAGTTGCCATTTCTTCAGCAGGAAGCTGTACAGCGCATAGGCGAAGGTGGCTACCAGCATCATCAGGTCGCCGCTGTTCAGGCCCTGGTGCAGCAGCGCTGAGGGTTGGCCGGCCGAGACCACCTCGAGCACGCCGAAGAACGACACCAGCGCGCCGAGCAAGGCGCCGTAGCTCAGGCGCTCGCCCAGCCAGGCGATGGACAGGGCCAGCGACATCAGCGGCATCAGCGACAGGATGATGCCCATGTTGGTGGCGCTGGTGATGCCAGCGGCGAAGTAGGCCAGGCTCTGGTAGATGGCCATGCCCAGCACGCCCAGCACGAAGACCTTGCCCAGGTGCGGGCGGATCGCCGCGCGGTTGCGCCATACCTGGGGCAGCAGGAAGGGGGTGAACAGCAGGCCGGCCAGCAGCCAGCGGTAGAAGCCGATCTCGGCCGGGAAGATGGCCCCGGCGGACAGCTTGGTGACCACGGTGTTGCCGGCCCAGATGAGGATGGCGGTGAGGGGGAAGAGGTAGTTCATGAGGCATCTCGGATAACGGTGAACACCTGTGGGAGCGGGCTTGCCCCGCGATGGCGGCAGCCTGGATGACGATACCGCGGCGGCTGACGCAATCGCGGGGCAAGCCCGCTCCCACAGGGAGAGTGTGATGCCTGGTATTATCGGTTGTCTGTTGTAAGGCCTATACTCCCATCCAGACAACCCGCCCCGCGAAGCAGCCAACATGCCCCGCCAGTACCTCGACATCCCGCAATTCGACCAGCTCCCCGCCCCGGTCTACTTCCGCTACGACGAATTCGGCGCCGGCAGCCAGAGCGCGCCCCATCGCCACCCCTGGGGCCAGCTCAACTACGCCTCCCACGGCGTCATGCACCTGGATGTCGAAGGCCAGCGCTTCATCTCGCCTCCCCACTACGCCGTGTGGGTGCCGCCGGGCACCGAGCACGGCTGCTACAACCCCCAGGCCATCGTCTACCGCTCGGTGTACCTGGACCGCAGCCTGTGCGCCGAGCTGCCAGCCCAGCCCTGCAGCCTGGTGGTCAGCGACATCCTCAAGGCGATCCTCGGCGACTTCGCCCGGCGCGACCTCAAGGTGGCCCAGGACGCCTGCGACCAGCGCCTGGTCCAGGTGCTGCTCGACCAACTGCACCAGGCGCCGAGGCAAACCTGCTACCTGCCGTTCGCCCGCAGCGACAGCCTGGGCCAGGTACTCGCCGGGCTGCAGGCCGAGCCCGGCGACAACCGCCCGCTGGCCGACTGGGCCGCGCAGGTGCATGTCAGTGAGCGCACCCTGGCCCGGCACTTCCTGCGCGAACTGGGCATGAGCTTTGGTGAGTGGCGCCTGCGCCTGCGCTTTCTGCGGGCCATCGAGGCGCTGGAAGCCGGCCTGCCGATCCAGGCCATCGCCTTCGACCTCGGCTACAGCAGCGGCTCGGCGTTCATCGCCATGTTCCAGCGCCAGGCCGGCTGCACGCCGGAGCAGTACCGGCGGCAGGCCCGGGCAGAGATGTAAGATTTCTTGTCTACACTCAGCTCGACAAGCGCGCATCGGGCGCGCCGACAAGGAGACCACTCCATGAAGCTGCTGCATGTGCCACTGCTGGTGTTGGGCATGTTGATCGCCGGGCAAGGATTCGCCGCCACCGCGCAACAGGAAAAGATGAAGACCTGCAACGCCGACGCCACCACCAAGGCGCTCAAGGGCGATGAGCGCAAGGCGTTCATGAGCACCTGCCTGAAGAAGGATGTGCCGCAGACCCAACAGGACAAGATGAAAACCTGCAACGCCGACGCCACCACCAAGGCGCTCAAGGGCGACGAGCGCAAGGCCTACATGAGCGACTGCCTGAAGAAGAAATGACCTGTGCCTATGCCTGTGCATTGAAGGCTGGCAGACTGCGGGACTTTCCGCTGTCTGCCGTCGAGGCTGTATGACCTTCACCCCCCGCCAGATCTCCCTTGCCAGCCTGGTCATCGTCATCGCCGGCCTGTTGCTGGCATTGCCCCTGAAGTTGCTCCCCAGCCTGCTGGCCGGGCTGTTGGTGTTCGAACTGGTCAACATGCTCACCCCGCGCCTGCAGCCGCTGATCGCCGGGCAGCGCGCCCGCTGGCTGGCGGTCGCCCTGCTGGGCACGCTGGTAGTGAGCACCCTGACCCTGCTGTTCGCCGGCGCCTTCAGTTTCCTCCTGCACGAAGCCGAGAACCCCGGCGCCTCGCTGGACAAGTTCATGGCCCTGGTCGAACGCGCCCGTGGCCAGTTGCCGCCGTTCATCGAAGCCTACCTGCCGGCCAGCGCGGCCGAGTTCAAGGTGGCCATCGGCGACTGGATCAAGAGCCACCTGAGCGATCTGCAACTGGTGGGCAAGGGCATGGCGCACATGTTCGTGACGCTGCTGATCGGCATGATCCTCGGCGCCATCGTCGCCTTGCAGCGCATCCCCGACATTTCCCGGCGCAAGCCCCTGGCCGCGGCCTTGTTCGAGCGCCTGAGCCTGCTGGTGCAGGCGTTTCGCAACATTGTCTTCGCGCAGATCAAGATCTCGCTGCTCAACACCGCGTTCACCGGCATCTTCCTGGCCGTGGTGCTGCCGCTGTTCGGCGTGCACCTGCCGCTGACCAAGACGCTGATCGTGCTGACCTTCCTGCTCGGCCTGCTACCGGTAATCGGTAACCTGATGTCCAACACCCTGATCACCATCGTCGGGATGTCGCTGTCGATCTGGGTGGCGGCGGCGGCGCTGGGCTATCTGATCGTGATCCACAAGGTCGAGTACTTCCTCAACGCGCGGATCGTCGGCGGGCAGATCAGTGCCAAGGCCTGGGAGCTGTTGCTGGCGATGCTGGTGTTCGAGGCCGCGTTCGGTCTGCCGGGGGTGGTGGCGGGGCCGATCTACTATGCGTACCTGAAGAGTGAGCTGAAGCGGATGGAGCTGGTCTGAGGGATTGCTTGAACCTGTGCCGGCCTCTTCGCGGGTAAACCCGCTCCCACAGGTTCACCGCTGCCTTCAAGGCATAGGTAATCCTGTGGGAGCGGGTTTACCCGCAAAGAGGCCAGTACAGGCGAAGGCAAAGGTTCAGATTGTCCCGTAGCGCTTGCGCGCCTCGATCGCCAGCCCGCTACCGATGCTGCCGAAGATATTGCCTTCCACATGCCGCGCATTGGGCAGCATCGCCGCCACGCTGTTGCGCAGTGCCGGGATGCCGCTGGAACCGCCAGTGAAGAACACCGTGTCCACCTGGCTTTCATTCACCCCGGCCCTGGCCAGCAGCTCGGTCACGCTGCCACGCACACGCTCCAGCAAGCCATCGATGGCATCCTCGAACAACCCGCGGGTCAGCTCGGCGCAGAGCCCCGGTTCGATGCGGCCAAAGTCCACGCTACGGCTGTCGCGCTCGGTCAGCTCGATCTTGCTGGCCTCCACTTCCATCGCCAGCCAGTGCCCGGCGCGCTCTTCGATCAGCTTGAACAGGCGGTCGATGCCCAGGGTGTCCTCGATGTCGTAGCGCATGTTGCCCAGCGCCAGCTGCGACTTCTGCGAGTACAGGGCGTTGATGGTGTGCCAGGTAGCCAGGTTGAGGTGGTAGCTGGTGGGCATCAGTGCGCCGCTCTTCATCCGGCTGCCGTAACCGAACAGCGGCATCACGCCTTGCAGGCTCAACTGCTTGTCGAAGTCGGTACCGCCGATGTGCACGCCGCCGGTGGCGAGGATGTCGTCCTGGCGCTCGTCCACCAGGTGACGCTCGGGCGACAGGCGGATCAGGGTAAAGTCCGAGGTACCGCCGCCGATATCGACGATCAGCACCAGTTCTTCACGGCTGATGCCCGACTCGTAGTCGAACGCCGCGGCGATCGGCTCGTACTGGAACGACACGTCCTTGAACCCGATCTTGCGCGCCACCTCGGCCAGGGTGTCCTCGGCCTCCTGGTCGGCAGCGGGGTCTTCATCGACGAAGAACACCGGGCGGCCCAGCACCACCTGGTCGAACTCGCGGCCGGCGGCGGCTTCGCCACGCTTTTTCAGCTCGCCGATGAACATGCCCAGCAGGTCCTTGAAGGGCAGGGCGCTGCCCAGCACGCTGGTGTCGTGCTTGATCAGCTTGGAACCCAGCAGGCTCTTGAGCGAGCGCATCAGGCGGCCTTCGTAGCCTTCCAGGTACTCGTGCAGGGCCAGGCGGCCGTACACCGGGCGACGTTCCTCGATGTTGAAGAAGACCACCGAAGGCAGGGTGATCTTGCCGTCTTCCAGGGCGATCAGCGACTCGACGCCCGGGCGGTGCCAGCCGACCGTGGAGTTGGAGGTGCCAAAATCGATGCCAAGGGCGCGGGCCGGGGATACGTCAGACATGAGGGGAAAGCTTCCGGAGGCAAAACGGCCGCGCAGTGTATGCCAGTTGGCTACAGAATCAAGACCGGTCGTCTGCCGTGAGGCAAAGCCAAGCGCACCTTGAAAGGCTATGCTTGGCCCCTATCTTCAGTTGCAACCTGCACTTTCACATTGGTGATCCACAGATGGACTTCAAAGACTATTACAAGATACTCGGCGTTGAACCGAGCGCGGACGAGAAGGCGATCAAGGCCGCGTACCGCAAGCTCGCGCGCAAGTATCACCCCGACGTCAGCAAGGAGCGTGACGCCGAGGAAAAATTCAAGGAGGCCAACGAGGCCTACGAAGTGCTTGGCGACAAGGACAAGCGCGCCGAGTTCGACGAAATCCGCAAGTACGGCGGCCAGCACGGCCGGCCGTTCCAGGCCCCGCCTGGCTGGCAGAGCCGCGGCGGCAATGGCGGCGGCGGTTTCGAGGGCGGCGACTTCTCCGACTTCTTCAGTTCGATCTTCGGCGCCCGGGGTGGCAACCCCTTCGGTGGTGGCGGCCGGCAACAGCGCAGTACCGGCAGACGAGGGCAGGACGTGGAACTGGAACTGGCGGTCTTCCTCGAAGAGACCCTGAACAACGAATCCAAGCAGATCAGCTTCCAGGTGCCGCAGACCAACGGCGCCGGGCAGCGTACCGGGTTCACCACCAAGACCCTGAACGTGAAGATCCCCGCCGGGGTGACCGATGGCGAGCGCATCCGCCTCAAGGGCCAGGGCGCGCCAGGCGTGGGCGGTGGCGCCAACGGCGACCTGTTCCTGACCCTGCGCATGGCCCCGCACCCGCTGTTCGATGTCGAAGGCCATGACCTGATCATCACCGTGCCGCTGGCCCCGTGGGAGGCCGCGCTGGGCGCCAAGGTGGCGGTGCCGACCCTGACCGGCAAGATCAACCTGACCATCCGCCCCGACAGCCAGAGCGGCCAGCGCCTGCGGGTCAAGGGCATGGGCCTGTTGAACAAACAGGGCGAGCGCGGCGACCTCTATGCGCAGCTGAAAGTGGTAATGCCCGCCCAGTCCGACGCCGCCGCGCGCGAGCTGTGGACCCAGCTCTCCGAGAAAGCCGCGTTCAATCCGAGGACTCAATGGAGTAAGTGACCATGAGCAGCACCCTGATCGTTCAACTGGACATGCGTACCCTGTGCCAGGAGGCCGATGTCACGGCCGACTGGGTGATCGAGATCGTCGAGCACGGCATTGTTGAACCGTCGGGGCGAACGCCCGACGAATGGCTGTTCGATGACCGCGCGCCGGTTACGTTGAAACGCGCGGTGAAGCTGCATCAGGAACTGGAACTGGAGTGGGAAGGGGTGGCGCTGGCGCTGGAGTTGCTGGAGGAGGTGCAGCAGTTGCGCAGCGAGAACAGCATGTTGCGCCAGCGCTTGGGCAGGTTCACCCAGATGTGACGGTCAGATCCTGGGGCTGCTTCGCAGCCCTTTCGCGACACAAGGCCGCTCCTACAAGGGATCGCGGTCGCCTGTAGGAGCGGCCTTGTGTCGCGAAAGGGGCGCAAAGCGCCCTCAGCTTCACGAAGTTGTCGCGATGACTTTGAAGTACAACGCCGTCGCCCGATACACCCCATCCGGCCCACAGGCATAATCCGGGATCTCCCCCGCCTTGCTGTACCCCTGCGCCCGATAGAACGCCTCCGCGCCGGAGCCGGCCTCGGTGTCCAGGTACAGCATCCCCCGCCTGATCCGCCGGGCATCGGCCTCCAGCGCATTCATCAGTTGCTGCCCCAGCCCACGCCGCCGCGCATCGCTATGCACCAGCAGCTTCTGCACCTCGGCCCGGTTCAGCCCGTTGGGCTTCAGGCACAGGCCAAGCTGCACGCTGGCCAGCACCTCATGGCCCTGGGCGATCACCCATAAAAGTTGCTCGCCACTGGCCAGGCGCGCCTTCACCTCATCGAAATAGGCATTGGCCTGCTGCTCGTCGATATCCGCCAGAAAGCCCACCGAAGCACCCTGTCGCACCGCATCCAGCAGCAGGGCCACCAGGCCCTCGCGGTAATAGGCCAGGCCTTCGTGGGTGACGCGTTGCAGGTGGGCGGCGTTCATCGGGTTCAGCTCCTCGAGGGGGGAAGGGAGTTTTCGTCCAGATTCAGCTGCATGAAGGTCAGGTCCAGCCAGCGGCCGAACTTCACGCCCACCTGGGCCATCTGCCCGGTGATGGCGAAGCCCAGGCGCTGGTGCAGGCGGATCGACGCGGCGTTGCCGCTCTCGATCGCGGCGACCATCACATGTTTGTCGCACGTCCGCGCTCGTTCGATCAGCGCCGCCATCAGGATCGGCCCCAGGCCTTTGCCACGCTGATCGCCACGGATGTACACCGAGTGCTCGACGGTATGCCGGAAGCCTTCGAAGGGCCGCCAGTCGCCGAACGAGGCGTAGCCCAGCACCCCGGTTTCATCCACCGCCACCAGGATCGGGTAGCCCTGCTGCGCGCGGGCCTCGAACCAGGCCTGGCGGTTGGCCAGGTCGACCGGGGTTTCGTTCCAGATCGCCGTGGTGTTGCGCACGGCGTCGTTGTAGATGTCGAGGATGCCTGGCAGGTCTTCTGCCAGGGCATCGCGCAGCGGGTAACTCATGACGGCATCTCGCAAGGGAAGTCTGTGCAGATTAAATGGTAACCAGGCCACGCACACCTTCGGCCTGCATGTTTTCGCCGCGCCCCTGCTGGACGATCTCGCCACGGGCCATCACCAGGTACTGGTCGGCCAGTTCCTCGGCGAAGTCATAGAACTGCTCCACCAGCAGGATGGCCATATCGCCACGGTCGGCGAGTTTGCGGATTACCGCGCCGATTTCCTTGATCACCGAGGGCTGGATGCCTTCGGTCGGTTCGTCGAGGATCAGCAGGCGCGGGCGGCTGGCCAGCGCACGGCCGATGGCCAGCTGTTGCTGCTGGCCGCCGGACAGGTCGCCGCCACGGCGCTGTTTCATCTGCTCCAGCACCGGGAACAGTTCGTAGATGAAGGGCGGTACTTGCCGTGCCTCGCGGGCGGGGAAGCGCGACAGGCCCATCAGCAGGTTTTCCTCCACCGTCAGGCGCGGGAAGATCTCGCGGCCCTGGGGCACATAGGCGATGCCGGCCTGGACCCGTTGCTGCGGCTTGAGCGCGGTGATTGCTTTGCCTTCCCATTCCACGCGGCCCTCGCGGGCCGGCAGCAGGCCCATCAGGCAGCGCAGCAGGGTGGTCTTGCCCACGCCGTTGCGGCCCAGCAGGCAGGTGACTTCGCCGACCTTGGCCTCGAAGGACAGGCCGCGCAGGATGTGGCTGCCGCCGTAGTATTGGTGCAGGGTGTCGATTTTGAGCATGTGTTGTTCCTGGAGTATTCGTATTGCCCATGCCGGCCCTTTCGCGGGTAAACCCGCTCCCACAGGTTCAGCGCAAATCCTGTGGGAGCGGGTTTACCCGCGAAGAGGCCAGCGCAGGCAGACAAAAATCAAAACCCGATCAGCGCCCGAGATACACCTCGACCACCCGCTCATCCGCCTGCACCTGCGCCAGCGACCCCTCCGCCAGCACACTGCCCTGGTGCAGCACCGTCACATGGTCGGCAATGCTGCCCACGAAGCCCATGTCGTGTTCCACCACCATCAGCGAATGCTTGCCCGCCAGCGACCTGAACAGCTCGGCGGTGAACTCGGTCTCGGCGTCGGTCATGCCCGCCACCGGCTCGTCCAGCAGCAACAACTGCGGCTCCTGCACCAGCAGCATGCCGATCTCCAGAAACTGCTTCTGCCCGTGGGACAGCAATCCGGCCGGGCGCTGGGCCAATGGCAGCAGGCGCAAGGTGCTCAGCACCTCGTCGATGCGCTGGCGCTGCTCGCCACCCAAGCGCGCCGCCAGGCTGGCCCACACCGACTTGTCGGCCTTCAAGGCCAGCTCCAGGTTCTCGAACACCGTCAGTGCCTCGAACACCGTGGGCTTCTGGAACTTGCGGCCGATCCCGGCCTGAGCGATCTGGTATTCGCTCATGCGGGTCAAATCGAGGGTGTCGCCAAAGTAGGCGCTGCCGCTGTCGGGGCGGGTCTTGCCGGTGATCACGTCCATCATCGTGGTCTTGCCCGCGCCGTTGGGGCCGATGATGCAGCGCAGCTCGCCCACGCCGATGTACAGGTTCAGCCCGTTGAGCGCCTTGAAGCCGTCGAAGCTGACGCTGATGTCCTCCAGGCTCAGCACCGTGCCATGGCGGGTATCGAGCCCGGCCTTGCGCGCCTGGCCCAGGCCGATGGCGTCACGGCCGGCGCCCAGTTGATCGAACACCGGTTCCAACATGAATTCAGGATGCACCGGGGGCACGCCTCTCATGGCTGGCTCCTTTTCTTCACAAGCCCGACCACGCCCTTGGGCAGGTACAGGGTGACGACGATGAACAGCGCGCCGAGGAAGAACAGCCAGTACTCGGGGAACGCCACGGTGAACCAGCTCTTCATGCCATTGACCAGCCCGGCGCCGAGCAGCGGCCCGATCAGCGTGCCGCGCCCGCCCAGGGCCACCCACACGGCCGCCTCGATGGAGTTGGTCGGCGACATCTCGCTGGGGTTGATGATGCCCACCTGCGGCACATACAGCGCCCCGGCCAGGCCGCACAGCACGGCGCTGAGCACCCACACCAGCAGCTTGAAGCCACGCGGGTCGTAGCCGCAGAACATCAAGCGGTTCTCGGCATCGCGCACCGCGGTGAGCAGCCGGCCGAACTTGCTGCGGGTGAGCTGCCAGCACAGGTACAGGCTGGCCAATAGCAGGCCGACCGTGAGCAGGAACAGCACCGCGCGAGTGCCTTGCGAGGTGATGTCGAAGCCGAGGATGGTGCGGAAGTTGGTGAAGCCGTTGTTGCCGCCAAAGCCGGTCTCGTTGCGAAAGAACAGCAGCATGCCGGCGAAGGTCAGGGCCTGGGTCATGATCGAGAAGTACACGCCCTTGATCCGCGAGCGGAAGGCGAACCAGCCGAATACCAGCGCCAGCAACCCCGGCGCCAGCACCACCAGGCACAGGGCCCAGGCGAAGTGCTGGGTGCCGGCCCAGTACCAGGGCAGCTCGTTCCACGACAGGAAGGCCATGAACCCCGGCAGGCCGTCGCCGGCAGCCTGGCGCATCAGGTACATGCCCATGGCGTAGCCGCCGAGGGCGAAGAACAGCCCGTGGCCCAGGGACAGCAGCCCGGCGTAGCCCCACACCAGGTCCAGAGCCAGGGCGACGATGGCGTAGCAGAGGATCTTGCCCACCAGGGTCAGGGTGTAGGCCGAGACCTGCAGCGCGTGCCCGTCGGGCAACAGCGACAGCAGCGGCAAGGCCAGCAACACCAGAACCACGGCGGCGCCGAGGGCCAGCGATAGTCGCGGCCCGGCCTTTTGTGCGGCAGTGACAAGCAGTGGCTGGTTCATCAGTCGATTACCCGTCCCTTGAGGGCGAACAGGCCTTGCGGGCGCTTCTGGATGAACAGAATGATCAGCGCAAGGATGAGGATCTTGCCGAGCACCGCACCGATCTGCGGCTCCAGCAGCTTGTTGGCGATGCCCAGGCCAAAGGCGGCCCAGAGGCTGCCGGCCAGTTGCCCGACACCGCCGAGCACCACCACCAGGAACGAGTCGATGATGTAGCTCTGGCCCAGGTCAGGCCCGACGTTGCCGACCTGGCTCAGGGCCACGCCGCCCAGCCCGGCGATACCGGAGCCCAGGCCGAAGGCGAGCATGTCGACGCGCCCGGTGGACACCCCGCAGCAGGCCGCCATGTTGCGGTTCTGGGTCACTGCGCGCACGTTCAGGCCCAGCCGTGTGCGGTTGAGCAGCAGCCAGGTGAGCAGCACCACGGCCAGGGCGAAGGCGATGATGACGATGCGGTTGTAGGGCAGCACCAGGTTGGGCAGCAGTTGAATGCCGCCGGACAGCCAGGCCGGGTTGCTCACCTCGACGTTTTGCGCGCCGAAGATCAGGCGCACGGCCTGGATCAGGATCAGGCTGATGCCCCAGGTGGCCAGCAGGGTTTCCAGCGGGCGGCCGTACAGGTGACGGATCACCGTGCGCTCCAGGGCCATGCCCACCCCGGCACTGACGGCGAAGGCCACCGGCAGGGCGATCAGCGGGTAGAACTCGATCGCCCCTGGCGCGTAGCGCTGCACCAGCACCTGGACCATGTAGGTGCTGTAGGCGCCGAGCATCAGCATCTCGCCATGGGCCATGTTGATCACCCCGAGCAGGCCGAAGGTGATCGCCAGGCCCAGGGCCGCCAGCAGCAGGATCGAGCCTAGCGACAGGCCACTGAAGGCCTGGCCCAGCAGTTCGCCCACCAGCAGTTTGCGTTGCACCTGGGCCAGGCTGGTTTCGGCGGCGGTGCGCACGGCGGCATCGGTTTCGGCGTCCGGTTGCAGCAGCGCTTCGAGGCGGGTGCGGGCCAGCGGGTCGCCGGTTTCGCCCAGCAGGCGCACGGCGGCCAGGCGCACGGCCGGTTCGCTGGCGCCCAGTTGCAGGTTGGCCAGCGCCAGGCCCAGGGCGGCGTGGACGGCGGCGTCCGGCTCGGCGGCGAAGCGGCGGTCGAGGAAGGCCATCTGCGCCGGTTGCGCGGACTTTTGCAATTGCTGGGCGGCGGCCAGGCGGATCGCGGCCTGATCGCTGAGCAGTTGGTGGCTGGCCAGGGTGTTGTCGAGCAGGCCGCGCAGGCGGTTGTTCAGGCGCAGTTTGCGGGTGTCGCCTTCGGCGATGCGGCCTTGGCGCAGGTTTTCCAGCAGCGGCAGGCGTGCGGCATCGGGTTGTGCGGCCCAGGTTTCGAGCAGGCTGGCCTGTTCGGCGGGCTTGGCGCTGAGGAAGAATTCGCCCTCGCTGGCGTGTGTTGCCAGGGGCAACAGCAACAGAAGGGTGAGCAGGAATCTGAGCATAAGGGCAGTCCTGGAAAATCGGCGGTGGATTCATCGCTGGCAAGCCAGCTCCCACAGGTTCAGTGAAGCGCTCAGGGCTGGCGCGATCCCTGTGGGAGCCGGCTTGCCGGCGATAGGGCCGCAAAGCGGCCCCAATGCACTCAGTTACCTTTCACCGCATAGTCAGGCCGCTTGTCATTCCCCGGAATGAACGGGCTCCACGGCTGCGCCCGCAGCGGCTGTTCGGTCTGCCACACCACGCTGAACTGCCCGTCATCCTGGATCTCGCCGATCATCACCGGCTTGTGCAGGTGGTGGTTGCTCTTGTCCATGGTCAGGGTGAAGCCCGACGGCGCCTTGAAGCTCTGCCCGGCCAGCGCCTCGCGCACTTTGTCCACGTCCGTGGACTTGGCCTTCTCGGCGGCCTGCGCCCACATGTGGATGCCCACGTAGGTGGCTTCCATCGGGTCGTTGGTCACCGCCTTGTCGGCGCCCGGCAGGTTCTTGGCTTTGGCGTAGGCCTTCCAGTCGGCGACGAATTTCTGGTTGACCGGGTTATCCACCGACTCGAAGTAGTTCCACGCCGCCAAGTGCCCCACCAATGGCTTGGTGTCGATGCCGCGCAGTTCCTCTTCTCCCACCGAGAAGGCCACCACCGGCACCTCGGTGGCCTTCAAACCTTGGTTGGCCAGCTCTTTGTAGAACGGCACGTTGGAGTCGCCGTTGACCGTGGAGACGACCGCCGTCTTGCCGCCGGCGGAGAACTTCTTGATGTTGGCGACGATGGTCTGGTAATCGGCGTGGCCGAACGGGGTGTAGACCTCTTCGATGTCCTTGTCGGCCACGCCCTTGCTGTGCAGGTAGGCGCGCAGGATCTTGTTGGTGGTGCGCGGGTACACGTAGTCGGTGCCCAGCAGGAAGAAGCGCTTGGCGCCGCCGCCGTCTTCGCTCATCAGGTATTCCACCGCCGGGATCGCCTGCTGGTTGGGCGCGGCGCCGGTGTAGAACACGTTCGGCGACATCTCTTCACCCTCGTACTGCACCGGGTAGAACAGCAGGCCGTTGAGCTCTTCGAACACCGGCAGCACGGATTTGCGCGACACCGAAGTCCAGCAGCCGAACACCACGGCGACCTTGTCCTGGGTCAGCAACTGGCGGCTCTTCTCGGCGAACAGCGGCCAGTTGGACGCCGGGTCCACCACCACCGCTTCGAGCTGCTTGCCGTTGACCCCGCCCTTGGCGTTGATCTCGTCGATGGTCATCAGCGCCATGTCCTTGAGCGAGGTCTCGGAAATCGCCATGGTGCCCGACAGCGAATGCAGGATGCCGACCTTGATGGTCTCGGCGGCCTGGATGCTCCAGCTCAGGCCCATTGCCGCGATCGATGCGCTGAGGGTGAAGGCCTTGATCAGACTGCGTCGCTTCATTTGGTCACTCCGATGTGAGGTTGTGGTGCTGGCAGATCGGAGATTGCAAAGGCTGTGCCGAGCGGCGGAAGGCTTGTGATAGAGCGGTTGTGCGACGAATCGGGGCGTTTGGGGCGTCCAGGATGGTGCTTGCCGGATTGGCCTGCACAGGATTGGGGCCTGGGGCCGTGAACACTTTTGACACATAAGCGGTACTTGAGTACCGTGCCGCACCCCAGTAGTTTCTGCGGTTCGGGATTGGCGTCCCGTTGTCAGAACCGGACACATCGCACCTGCGATAGTTGTGTCCTGCATGGTTGCACCCGTTATGGGCGGAGCCGTGTGTGGGAGCCTTCGGGCTCACCGGAACTTCTGACCGGCAACGCCAACCCGCACGGCTCCGTCCACCCACATTGGCGTGTGGGCACGGAGAAACACTTCAGAAGGCTGCAAGGAGTAGCACCATGCTCAAGAAGATCGTTCCAGATCCACCGTTCGCGCCTGTCGCTGGCGCACCTCTCATCGAAGCCCCTCAGCGAGAGGTGCAGCCATGAACCCGGAATCGCGGGTCAATCCCGCCATTTGCAAACCCCGCCCCGTTATCGCCTGTTCCCATTTCGGCACCTGCAATCACGCCCACGCCCCGATGCTTTCGGTGCATGCCGGGGTCGATAGCGAGGATGCGCTGGTGTGCGCCGTGGCGGCGTTGAAGGCGGCGTATGAGACCAATGCCGCAGCGTTGGAGAAGGCCGGGGAGCCGTTGCGCAGTTTGCTGACGGCTACGGAGAACTCGCTGGAGAAAGGGTTGGCGTTGGCCGAGGCCGTGCTTGTGGGGTTTGAGCAAGGCTGAAAATCGCCGGGGCTGCTTTGCAGCCCTTTCGCGACACAAGGCCGCTCCTATAGGACTGCACATGACTTACTGATTTGGCAGGGACCTGTGGGAGCGGCTTTAGCCGCGAACACCGGCGAAGCCGGTGCCATCCATCGCGTTGCCTTCTTCGCGGGTAAACCCGCTCCCACAGTGAGCGCCGCGCGCTTGCGAAATCAGGTCTCTGGCTGGATCAGCGGTTAGAGGCTTCACCCACCGCCGCACGTGGCTGGCGCTTGCTGCGCACGAACTGATAAGTCACCGCCAGCAGCACGAACCAGATCGGCGTCACCACCAGCGCCTGGCGGGTGTCGTCACGCAGGCTCAGCAGCACCAGGATGCCGGCGAAGAACACCAGGCACACGTAGCACATGAAGCGCCCGCCGGGCATCTTGTAGTTCGAGGCTTCGTGCAGCGCCGCACGGTTTTTCCGGTAGCTCAGGTACGACAGCAGGATCAGCGTCCAGACGAACATGAACAGCACCGCCGACACCGTGGTCACCAGGGTGAACGCCTCGACCACGTCGGGCACCAGGTAGATCAGCACCGCGCCCAGCAGCAGGCAGGCGCAGGAGAAGTACAAGCCATTGGCCGGCACCGCACGGCGCGACAGTTTCTCGAAGGCCTTGGGCGCATCGCCTTCCTGGGCCAGGCCGAACAGCATGCGGCTGGTGGAGAACACTCCGCTGTTGGCCGACGAGGCCGCCGAGGTGAGCACCACGAAGTTGATGATGCTCGCCGCCGCCGGCAGGCCGGCCAGCATGAACAGCTCGACGAACGGGCTCTTGCCCGGCACCACGTCGCGCCATGGCGTGACCGCCATGATCGCCACCAGGGCCAGCACATAGAACACGATGATGCGGATCGGGATCGAGTTGATCGCCCGGGGCAGGGTGCGCTCGGGGTTTTTCGCTTCAGCGGCAGTGGTGCCCACCAGCTCGATGCCGACGAAGGCGAACACGGCAATCTGGAAGCCGGCGAAGAAGCCCATCAGGCCGTGGGGGAACATGCCGCCGTCGTTCCACAGGTTGGCCAGGCTTGCGGTGTCGCCGCCCGGCGACTGGAAGCCGGTGATGACCATGTACAGGCCGGTGACCACCAGGCCGAGGATGGCGACGATCTTGATCAGGGCGAACCAGAACTCCATCTCGCCGAACAGCTTCACCGTCACCAGGTTCAGCGACAGCAACAGCGCCACGCAGCTGAGCGCGGGGATCCACTGCGGCATGTCGGGGAACCAGAACTGGGTATAGGCAGCGATCGCCACCACGTCGGCGATGCCGGTGACCACCCAGCAGAACCAGTAGGTCCAGCCGGTGAAGTAGCCGGCCCAGGGGCCGAGCAGGTCGGCGGAGAAATCGATGAACGACTTGTAGTTGAGGTTCGACAGCAGCAGTTCGCCCATGGCGCGCATGACGAAGAACAGCATGAAGCCGATGATCATGTAGACGAAGATGATCGACGGGCCGGCCAGGCTGATGGTCTTGCCCGAACCCATGAACAGGCCGGTGCCGATGGCACCGCCGATGGCGATGAGCTGGATGTGACGGTTGGTCAGGTTGCGTTGCAGGTGCTGGTCTTCAGCAGGGGTGGAGGAGGTCCGGGTCATAGGCTGCATTCCATTGAGGGTCAGTCTTCTTGTCAGAGGTAGCCGGGTAGGCTAACACGCCCGTTCCAGATAGGGGCGCGACAGATCGACACGATGTTGGCGGTGCAGATCGAATGACTACATGACGAGGGTCAATGGTTGCCCTTTGCCGGCCTCTTCGCGGGTAAACCCGCTCCCACAGGTTCGCCGAACGCAGTTGAATCTGTGGGAGCGGGTTTACCCGCGAAGGGGCCGGCGCGGAGTCAGGCTTGAGCCATGGCCCTGTGCCGGCGCAGCACGAGATTATCGATGACCCACATCACCACCATCGACACCCCCACCAGCGGGAACGCCACGCCCAGCACCACCATCACCCCCACGGCGGTCTTCCAGCGCGGCAGGTCGTGGCGCAGCGGCGGCACGCCCAGGCCACTGGTGGGCTTGCGCTTCCACCACATCACCAGCCCGCTCACCGACCCCAGCAGGATCATCAGGCACACCAGCAGGATGACGATCTGGTTCAACGGCCCGAACATCTTGCCCTCGTGCAGCATCACGCCAAGCTCGGTGGCGCGGGCCACCGGGCTGTAGTCCTGCCAGCGCACGTCGGCCAGCACCTTGCCGGTGTACTGATCGACATGCAGGGTGGCGTCGTTGCGCGGGTCGTCGGCGAACACCGCGATGGTGAACACGCCGTCGGCCGTGGTTGGCAGGGTGATGCTGTAGCCCGGCGCGACCTGGCGCAGGGTGGCGACATCCTCGACCTGCTGCAGGCTGACCTGCGGCGCGGCGGGCGCCTGGTCGGCCATGTGATGGCCGGCGTGCTCGGCATGGGCGCCGGACACTGGCATCGGGGTGTTTTCCAGCGCCCAGGGCACGGTCTGGCGGTGGGCGTCGTTCAGCTCGCCCGCCTGCTTGTCCGACTTCGGCACGTCGTTCCACATGGCCGCCGGGAAGCGGTTCCACAGGTCGGCGTACTGTTTGCCCCACAGGCCGGTCCAGGTCATGCCGCTGATCAGCATCAGCAGCAACAGGGCCGAGCCCCAGAAACCGGTGACCGCGTGCAGGTCGCGCCACAGCACCCGGCCGCGTGCGCTGAAGCGTGGCCACAGCACCCCGCCGCTGTTGCGCCCGCGTGGCCACCACAAATAGAGGCCGGACACGACCAGGACAATGCCCCAGCCCGCCGCCAGTTCCACCAGCCGGTCACCGGCCGTGCCGACCATCAGCTCGCCATGCAGGGCGCGGGCGATGGCTTGCAGGTTCTGCTTGCCGTCCTGCTCGCCCAGCACCTTGCCGCTGTACGGGTCGACGAACACATTGAGTTCGCGCCCGCCGGCGTGCACCACGAACTGCGCGCTGCGCTCGGCGTCCAGCGGCGGCAGGTACTGGCCCACGTGCCCCTGTGGATAAGCCTGGCGCACGTTGGCCAGCAGGGTGTCGGCGCTTTGCCGGTGGTGGCCGGCCTCGACCACCATCAAGTCGCGGTACATCAGCGGGTCGAGCTGTGGCTTGAACAGGTAGATGATCCCGGTGATCGCCAGCAGGATCATGAACGGCGCGACGAACAGCCCGGCATAGAAATGCCAGCGCCAGGCCAGGTTGTAGAACGATACGTTTGGTTTGCTCATGGGAGCCTCCCGTAGACCTGAGTTGGGCGCGGTCAGGCCCCGCGCCCGTTTGTTGTTGTCAGAAGCTGAAGTCGACCTTGGTCCAGAAGGTCCTGCCTGGCTCGTTCACCGGCTGCGTCGAGTTCGCCGGATAGCCGAACCCGGCATTCCCTGCCAGGTTCAGGTGCTCGGCGTAGGCCTTGTCGAACAGGTTGTCGACGCCCGCGCTGAGCTTGAGGTTGTTGTTGATCTTGTAGGCGCCGTTGAGCGAGAACACGCCGAAGCCGGCGCTCTTGCCGTAGTCCTTGCCCACCACGTTGCCCTGGTTCTCGGCGATGCGGTTCTGCTCGGCCACCAGCCGCCACAGCGTGCCGACGCTCCAGGCGTCCTGGCTGTAGGTCAGGCCCAGGCGGCTTTCCAGGGGTGGCATCTGCGGCAGCGCCTTGCCGTCGCTGCTGTTCTTGCCCCAGGCGTAGGCCAGGGTGGCGTCGGCCTTCCAGTTTTCCGTGAGCTTGTAGGCCGCGCCCAGTTCGCCGCCCATGATGCGG
The DNA here is from genome assembly GCF_039673365.1 of Pseudomonas sp. TWI923. Lineage (NCBI taxonomy): Bacteria > Pseudomonadati > Pseudomonadota > Gammaproteobacteria > Pseudomonadales > Pseudomonadaceae > Pseudomonas > Pseudomonas sp. TWI923. Next base: position 35,606 of record NZ_JBDJLM010000015.1, read on the forward strand.
GCGTCGATGTTCTGTGCCTGGGAGGTGTAGCCACCCATCATGGTGCGGCGGTAGTCGAACAGGATGTAGTCGCGCACCTGGCCGACGTAGCCCGAGGCCCAGGCCTCCAGGCGTTCGCCCTGGTACTGGATGCCGAAGTCGAGCTGGGTGGTTTTCTCCGGCTTGATGCCGTCGAAGGCGTTCGCCGAGCCGGCCGGGGCCAGCTTGGGCGAGAACAGCTCCCAGTAGTCGGGGAAGCGCTGGGCATGGCCGAGGCCGATGTAGGTGGTTGCGGGGATCGCCGCCAGGTCGTGCTCGTAGCGCACGAAGCCGCTGGGCAGGGTGTCGGCGCGGGTGTCGCCCTGGGTCGGGCTGGCCTTGCGGAAGTCGCGGGCCGAGGCGCGGTCCAGGCGGGCGCCGGTGATCAGGCGGTCAACACCTGTGGCGTACCAGGTCAGTTCGCCGAAGGCGCCGTAGTTGTGGAAGTCGGCGTCCTTGGTCCAGGGTTTGCCCTTGTGCGCGTCGATGCCCATGCCGCCGCGCTGGCGGTGCTCGTTGGTCTGCGCGTCGACGCCGCTGATCAACTGCACGTCGGCCCAGCGCCAGGTGGCCTTGATCCGTGCGCCCATGGTGCGGCGGTCGACGTTGCTGACCATGGGCATGCCCATCATGCCGCTGCCCGACGGGGTGCGCAGGCTGTAGTTGTCCATCACGTGGTCGGCGTAGTTGTAGTAGACCTGCGCCTCGACCTTGTCGAGCACCTCGCCGAGGTTGGACTTTTCAAAACGCAGGCCGAGGCTTTCGCGCTTGAACTGCGAGCCGTCCATGCCGCGCCCGGCGGAACGGGCCTCGCCGTCGCCCTTGCCGGCAGTCAGCTCCAGCAGGGTGTCGGCGTCCGGGGTCCAGCCGACGGTGGCATCACCGTTCCACTTGTCCCAGCGCGAGGGCACGGTGTCGCCGTTGCCGTCATCGAAGTCGTCGGAATGCGACTGGTTGCCGACGAAGCGCACGTAACCCAGCTGGTTGCCGGCGGCGGCGTCGAGCACCTTGTCGAAGCGGCCATTGGAGCCGGCCAGCACACTGCCGTTGACCCGGCTGCCGAGCTCGCCGAACTTTTCCGGTTCACGCTCGAAGAGGATGGTGCCGGCGGAACCACCGGGGCCCCAGATCACGCTTTGCGGGCCCTTGATCACGGTGAGGCGGTCGTAGGTTTCCGGCGAGATATACGAAGTCGGCGCATCCATGCGGCCGGGGCAGGCGCCGAGCATCATGCCGCCGTTGGTGAGGATGTTCAGACGCGAGCCGAACATGCCGCGCAGCACCGGGTCGCCGTTGGTGCCGCCAGCGCGGATCACCGAGAACCCGGGGATGGTCTTGAGGTAGTCGGCGCCGTCGCTGGCCGGCACCGGCTGGCGTGGGTCCTTGGGGTTGGTGACCACGGTCAGTGGCGAGCTGGGGGCGATGGCGGTGATCACCGTCGGGCTCAGCTCGGCAGCATCGTGGGCGTGGCCTTCGTGGCCGGTTTCGGCGGCCACGGCCAGGGGTGCGAGCAGGGAGCCGCACAGCAGGGCGATGGTCCCGCGCAGGGAAAGGGCAAAAACAGGGGTACAGCCGGACATAGTGATTCCAGTCGATCAGTCGTGAGTCAGCGCGAAGCCTCCTGGCTTCGGGCAGTAAAAAAGTGGTTTCAGACGACGATCGAGGTGGGTGGCGCGCGGCTGCGCGCGCCGGGGAATACAGCCTGCCGGGCATGGCCCTGGCGCGTGGCGACGGCGAGGTGGACGGGTGGGAGTACGCTGCCCGCTGTAAGCGGGCTGAGGGTCTGAGGCAGGGCGGGGCAGTTGAACAGCAGGCTGCAGTAGCCGCACTTTTCCCACATCACATGCAGCTGGCCATCGTTGCCGTGGCCCTGGTGATGATCGTGGCCATGCTCCATGGGCATGGCCATCGACATGTCCATCGGCATCGACATGTCCATCGGCATGGACATGCCGGCGTGGTTCTCCATCGGCATCGACTGGGAAACCAGTGGGCCGATGAAGATCATCCACATGGCGAACAGGCTCAGCCAGCCGCCACCGACGCGCCTGCGATCAGGGCGGGTGCTGCGGGTTGAGCTGTTGCGCGGCAGGCTCATGGTGAGCGCCTGTCAGCTGATCAGTGTGCGTGTTCGTGCGACGCGGGCTGGTCGGCCGGTGGCTGCTTCTGCACGGCGACGTCGACGGTGACGTCACCGGCTTTTTCGAAGTGCAAGGTCAGCGGGAAGCGCTTGCCGTCCGTGAGCAGGCTGCGGTCCTTGGGCTGCATGATCATCACGTGGTAGGCGCTGGGGGCGAACACCACATCCTTGCCGGCCGGTACCACCACGCTTTGCACGTGTTGCATCTTCATGGCGCCGGCGGCGCTCATCACGTGTTCGTGCAGTTGGGCATCATCGGTGATGGGGCTGTCCACCGAGAGCAGGCGGTCATCGGCCTTGCCGTTGTTGTGCACGACAAAGTAGGCCGCCACGTTGGGCGCGTTCGGCGGCAATTCCAGCGACCAAGGGTGGGCGATGTGCAGGTCGCCCACTTTGTATTCATGGGCGTTGGCATAGGCGCCGGGCAGCAACAGGGCGGCCAGGACAAGGGCTTGCTTGAGCATGGGTGAATCTCCGGTCTGTTCAGGTTCTGATGGACAGCGTAGTGAACATCAGGCCAGCGGAGAGGCACGGGGATTGAGCGCGGGCCATAACTGGCGCGGCGTGGGCTGGTAGTCGGCGAGGTACGGGATGTGCCCGGCCAGCAGCAACGGCGGGTTGTGCAGTTGTGGCGGGTAGCCGGGCAAGGCCAGCAAGGGCGCGGCGCCCGAGCAGCACCAGCAGTTCATCATGCTGGCGCTGTCATCGCTTTGCGGCCCGAGGTCGATCTTGGCCAGGGCCTGTACATCGACTTTGGCCTTGTTCGCCATGCTCGAACAGAAAGCCCCCCACAGCAGCTGCTCGGCCGGGCCCTTGGGCGCGGCAGAGGACAGCGGCATGGCCAGCAGGTTGAACAGCACTGCAAGGCAGGCTATCCAGGCGATGTGCCGACGTGGGGGCATGGAGAGATCCGGTCAGGAATCGTGGGGGCTATTGTACGGCGGAGTATAGGTAAAAATGCCGGGGTGCGGTGAAGTGCCGCACCTGGGGCAGATCACCGCACGTTCGTGGGAGCGGGCATTGTGGGAGCGGGCTTGCCCCGCGATGGGGCCAGACCTGGGAATGATGTTGCCCGGGCGGGCCCCATCGCGGGGCAAGCCCGCTCCCACAACCCCTGCTCCCACAACCCCGCTCCCGCAGGGCCGGTGATGTCAGGCCTTGGCGCGGCCCATCAAACCGCGCACGGTCTCTTGCAGGTCCGCAGGCAGCACCACGACTTTCGAATTGTCGCTGGCGGCCAAGTTCTCCATCGCGCCGATGTAGCGCTCACCCAGCAGGTACATGGCCGGCACCGTCTCGCTGCCCACCGCTTCCTTCACCAGGGTGATCGCCCGTGCCGAGGCCTCGGCCAGGTTGACCTGGGCTTCGGCATCCAGCTTGGCGGCCTGCAAGCGCGCCTCGGCTTCCAGAATGGCGGCCTGCTTGTTGCCTTCGGCGCGGGTCACATCGGCTTTACGCTCACGCTCGGCGGCGGCCTGGCGCTCCATGGCGGTCTGCATGCTCGGCGATGGCTTGATGTCCTGGATCTCCACCGAGCGCACGGTCACGCCCCAGTCTTCGGTCTGCTCGGACATCGCCTCACGCAGGCGTGCCTTGATCTGCTCGCGGCTGGACAGCGCTTCGTCCAGGTCCATGGCGCCGACGATGGCGCGCAGCGAGGTCATGGTCAGGCTGGTGACGGCGAACGAGAAGTTCTGCACACCGTAGGACGCTTTCTGAGGGTCGACGACCTTGGCGAAGCACAGGGCGTTGGCGACGATCACCGCGTTGTCCTTGGTGATGATCTCCTGCTGTTGCACGTCGAGGATGATGTCCTTGGTCGGCAGGCGGTAGGCAACCACGTCCATGTACGGGATGACGATATTCAGGCCGGGCTTGAGAGTGCTGTGGTAGCGGCCCAGGCGTTCGACGATCCATTCCTCGCCCTGAGGCACGATGCGCACCCCCTTGAACACGGTGATCAGGACGAATACAGCGAGGGTGGCGACGACGATGAGGCTGGTCATGTTTGCGAACTTCCTTTTAGTGCGGATTCAAGCCCGGGTGACTCGGGCGGTATTGCCTTCGATGGCGGCCAGGCGCACACGCTCGCCGGCGGGGATGTCGCTGTCGGCGACGCAGGTCCATTCCTCGTTGCCGAGGATCGGCTTCTGGAAGCGCACGCGGCCTTTCTGGAATTGCGAGACGCTGGCGGTCAGCAGGCCGACCTCGCCGATCACGCTGTCGGCGGTCCAGCGCACGTCCGCTTTCTTGCGGCGGAACACTTTGAACCAGAGCACGGTGGTGATGGACGAGAACACTACCCACAGCAGCCCTTGCATATCCAGTTGCAGGCTCGGGGCGAGCAGCGCGATGAACGACACCAGCACGGCGCCGATGCCGAACCAGAGAATGAAGAAGGTGGGGAGCACCAGTTCCAGCAGGATCAGGGCCACGCCGAAGACGAGCCAGATCCACCATTGCATTTCCATATGGGTGGAGCCTTCCAGTAGAGGGGAGGGGATTTTACGGCAAGATCAAGGCACAGGGCCATCTGTTGCGTGCTGCTCTGAACTGAGCGCGCGCGGGGGGTGCTGTTCAGCAGGTTGGTCACGGTTGGTGATGTAGTCCTCGCTTACGGTATCGGCAGCAAACCACCGATCCCAGCCAGAGTCGGCGTAGGAGAGTTCTGATTGCTCGGGGAGTTGGGTTGGGTCTGGCATGGCTGCTGCTCCACTGTTGAGGGTTAGCACTCTCAGGATGTTTGTGTCAGGGCTGCCAGGTGCTCGCCACAACTTTTGCTGCGCCTGTGAGATCGAGCGCCGCCCGCGCGGCGCATCGCTGGCAAGCCAGCTCCCACATCTGTTTCGGGCCAGTTTTTTCTGTGCCATCACCTGGTCCGCCTTTGTTGGGGCGACGCGGTATTGGCGTGGTCGCTAATGATGCTCCACATGACTCAAGACATGCACCAAGGCGGACAGCGGTACTTTCACAGGACTCATTGGCCCGAAACAAACTGTGGGAGCTGGCTTGCCAGCGATGCGCCGCGCGGGCGGCGCTCGATCTCACAGGCGCTGAAAAATTTCAGGCGGGCACCTTGCAGCCCTGACGTGATCATCCCGAATGCGCTGCTGTTGAAGGTGGAAACATGCCTCATGAACCTCGCAGCACAAAGCGGCAATGTATGTCCAAGGATTCCGGCAAGTTTCAGCGTGTTTCCAGCGCTTCAAGTAGCTCTTTCGGAACTTCGAAAACCCGCTCCACCTCCGGCAGTACCGGCCGCTTGAGCACCAACACCGGCACCCCCCGTTCGCGCGCGACTTCCAGCTTCGGCTCAGTCGCCGCACTGCCACTGTTCTTGCTCACCAGCACATCGATCTGCCGGCGTTCGAACAGCGCGCGCTCATCGTCGATACGGAACGGCCCACGCGCGCCGATCACTTCGCAGCGCTCATTACCTGGGCAAGCGTCGAGGGCGCGCAGGGTCCAGAACTGATGCAAAGGAATCTCGTCCAGATGTTGCAACGGCTCACGCCCGAGGGTGAACAGCGGGCGTTCGAAAGGCGCCAGTGCCTCGATCAACTCATCCCAGCCCGCCACCTCGCGCCAGTCGTCCCCCGGTTGCGCCTGCCAGGCCGGGCGCCTGAGCGCCCAACAGGGAATGCCGGCCATGGCCGCAGCCTGTGCGGCGTTTTGGCTGATCTGCGCGGCATAGGGGTGAGTGGCATCAACCAGCAGGTCGATGCCTTCCTCACCCAGGTAACGCGCCAGGCCCTCGGCGCCACCGTAGCCGCCGACCCGAACCTGGCAGGCCAAATCCTGGGGCACGCGGCCGATGCCGGCGAGGCTGTAGACATGCTGCGGCCCAAGTGTGCGGGCGATGGCCAGGGCCTCGGTCACCCCGCCCAGCAGCAGGATGCGCCCCTTCATTGCACGCCCGCCTTGCCGACGATGCCGCCCTGGCGGTCGATGGCGAACACCTCCACCTGCACCTGGGCCGGCACCACGCTGCGGGCGAAGGTCAGCGCATGGCGGCAGACTTCGTCGCCCAGGGCGATACCGGCGGCGTGGGCCAGGGCGAGGGCCTGCTGACTGGTGTTGGCGCCGACGATGGCCGTCTGCAAGGCTGCGTCGGCGCCAATGTCGGCAGCCCAGCCGGCCAGCTGGGGCAGGTCGATGCTCGAATGGCGGCTGTGCAGGTCCATGTGCCCGGCGGCCAGCTTGCTGATCTTGCCGAAGCCACCGCACAGGCTCAGGCGCGGCACCGGCACCTTGCGCAGGTGCTTGAGCACGGCGCCGACGAAGTCGCCCATCTCGATCAGGGCGATTTCGGGCAGGCCGTACACCCGGCGCATGGTGTCTTCGCTGGCGTTGCCGGTGCACGCGGCGATATGGGTGTAGCCGTTGGTGTGGGCAACATCGATGCCTTGGTGGATCGAGGCGATATAGGCCGCGCAGGAGAACGGCCGGACGATGCCGCTGGTGCCGAGGATCGACAGCCCGCCGAGGATGCCCAGGCGCGGGTTCATGGTCTTCAGGGCCAGGGCTTCACCGTCGCGGACATTGACCGTGACTTCGAAACCACCAGCGTAGGCACATTCGTTTGCCAGTTGCTGCAAGTGCTCGCTGATCATCCGCCGCGGCACCGGGTTGATCGCGGGCTCGCCAACACCCAGTACCAGGCCCGGGCGCGTCACGGTACCCACGCCTTGCCCGGCGACAAAACGGATGCCGGGTTCGGCGAGCAGGCGCACCTGGCTGTAGAGCAGCGCACCATGGGTGACATCCGGATCGTCGCCGGCATCCTTGAGCGTGCCGGCCTCGGCGCCGTCTGCGCAGGCGCGGCAGAACTCCAGGCGCATCTCTACCACCTTGCCCTTGGGCAGGGTGATGTGCACCGCATCATGGTGCTGGCCGGTCAGCAGCAGACGTGCTGCCGCAAGGCTGGTGGCGGTGGCGCAGCTGCCAGTGGTCAGGCCGCTGCGCAGGGGCGCGGGTTGTTCACGGGTTTCTTCACGCATCGAGAGGCTTGACCACGTCGAGCAGGGTGATCGGCAGCGCCTGGCGCCAGGTGTCGAAACTGCCCAACGGCTGGGTGTGGGCGATATGGATACGGGTCAGTTCGCCGCCATGCAGTTCGCGGAACTGCGCCAGGGCGACTTCGCTCTGCAAGGTCACGGCATTGGCCACCAGCCGCCCGCCAGGGCGCAGGCGCTCCCAGCACAGCGCCAGTACGCCTTCGCCGGTGACGCCGCCGCCGATGAAGATCGCATCGGGGCGCTCCAGGTCTTGAAGCGCCTGCGGGGCCTTGCCGCGAATCAGCTGCAGGCCGGGCACGCCCAGGGCATCGCGGTTGTGTTCGATGAAACCCTGGCGGCCTTCGTCGGCCTCGATAGCCAGGGTGCGGCAGCTGGGGTGGGCACGCATCCACTCGATGCCGATCGAGCCGCAGCCGGCGCCCACGTCCCACAGCAGTTCGCCGGGCTGCGGCGCCAGGCGGGCCAGGGTGATGGCGCGCACATCGCGTTTGGTCAGTTGGCCGTCATGACGGAAGGCGTTGTCCGGCAGGCCGGCGACGCGGGGCAGGCGAGGGGCATCGGCGCTGGCCTGGCAGTCGATGGCCACCAGGTTCAGCGCGGCGATATCGGCGTGCGGCCAGTCTTCGGCCGTGCCGCTCAGTTGGCGCTCCAGTGGCCCGCCGAGATGCTCGAATACCTGCAAGCGGCTCGGGCCGAAGCCGCGTTCACGCAGCAGCGCGGCGATGGCGGCCGGGCTGTGTTGGTCGTTGCTCAGCACCAACAGGCGCAGGCCGCTGAACAGGTGGGCATTGAGCGCGGCCAGCGGGCGGGCGACCACCGAGACCACCTGCACGTCCTGCAACGGCCAGCCCAGGCGTGCGGCGGCGAGGGCGCAGGAGGAGGGCATTGGCAGCACCTGCATCTCGCTGCTGGGCAACTGGCGCGCCAGGCTGGCGCCGACGCCATAGAACATCGGGTCGCCGCTGGCCAGCACGCACACCGGCTGGCCGCGCAGGGCCAACACCGGCTCCAGCGAAAACGGGCTGGGCCAGTGGATCTGCTCGGCGCTCGCGCAGTGGGGCAGCAGGGCCAGCTGGCGCGGGCTGCCGACGATGTGCGTGGCCGCCAGCAGGGCGCGTCGGGCCTGCTTGCCCAAGCCGCTGAAGCCGTCTTCGCCGATGCCTACTACTGTGAGCCAGGGGGCCATGGTGTCCTCTTAGAGCGTATGGGGGCGCTGTGCGCCCCTTTCGCGGCACAAGGCCGCTCCTACAGGTTATCGCGGTCCCCTGTAGGAGCGGCCTTGCGCCGCGAAAGGGCTGCGCAGCAGCCCCCTGGAATCATCGTTCGACCACCGGCTTTTCATGCCGCCGGACAAAGCAGGCATAATACCGCGCCTTCTACACTGAAGCGCACCTTCACGATTGCCGGATGCCCCTTTGAAGCAGGCCCAGCCCCCCAACATTACGCCTCGTCCCTCGGCCTGCCCGGGGTTGTGGCGCGTCGTCGCCGCGCGCGATGGCGGCATCTGCCGGATCAAGCTGCCTGGCGGGCTGCTGCTGGCTGACCAGGCCGAGGCCGTGGCCGACGCCGCCGAGCGCTTCGCTGGCGGCGTGATCGAGGCGACCAACCGCGGCAACCTGCAGATCCGTGGCATCGGCAACGACCACCACGGGCTGGTCGAGTACCTGCTGGCGGCAGGCCTTGGCCCGCGCGAGGCGGCCGGCGACGATGTGCGCAACCTGATGCTCAGTCCGCTGGCCGGGCTCGACCCGAGCATGCTGTTCGACACCCGGCCCTTGGCCGGGCAGATCCTCGACCTGCTCGAAGGCACACCACGCTTCCATGAGCTGTCGGCCAAGTTCGCCGTGCAGCTCGACGGCGGTGAAGGGCTGGCGATGCTCGAACACCCCCATGATCTGTGGCTGTGCGCCGCACGGCTGGAGCAGCGCACCTGGCTGATGTTCGGCCTGGCCGGCTGCCCGGTCGACCCGCCAGTGGGCGCGGTGCCGGTGGAGCAGGGGTTGGCGCTGGTCAGGGCGGTGCTTGCGCGCTTTCTCGACCTGGCCACGCCCGATCAGTCGCGCATGCGTCTGTTGCTGGCGACCTGCAGCGTCGAGCAGTTCATCGATGGGCTGGAGATCCGCCGCGACGATGCCGTATTGAGCTGGCGGCGTACCCAGGCACCGGGCGCCTGGCTGGGCGTGTTGGCGCAAGGTCAAGGCTTGGCCCTCGGCGTGGCCCCGCCGTTGGGGCGCCTGACGCCGGCCATGCTGCGTGGCGCTGCACATATCGCTCGGCAGTGGGGTGACGGCAGCCTGCGCCTGAGCCCCTGGCAGAGCCTGGTGCTGACTTCGGTCGCCCAGAACGCTATCGACCAGGCTCGCGATCAGCTCGCGGCGCTGGGCCTGCTCTGCGCCCCTGACCAGCCACTGGCCCGTGTCACCGCCTGTACCGGCTCCAGCGGCTGTGCCAAGGGCTTGGCCGACACCAAGGCCGACGCCGTTGCCCTGGCCGCCCGGCTGCAGCATGGCGCCCCCGCCAGCGTGCACCTGTCCGCCTGCCCCCGTTCCTGCGCCGTGGCCCATGTCGCCCCGGCCACCTTGCTGGCCTGCGCCCCGGGCCGCTACGACCTTTACCTGCGCGATGCGCGCCTGCCGGGTTTCGGCAGGCTGCGCGCCGCCAACCTCACCCCAGAAGAAGCAGGCGCCATGCTCGACCTGCCGACGGAGCACCTTGATGATTGATTACATCCGCGATGGTCAGGAGATCTATCGCAATTCATTCCGCATCATTCGCGAGGAGGCCCGGCTCGAGCGCATTCCCGCCGACCTGGAGAAGCTCGCCGTGCGCGTGATCCATGCCTGCGGCATGGTCGAGGCCATCGACGGCCTGCAGTTCTCCGAGGGTGCCGGCACCGCTGGGCGTGAAGCCCTGGCCAAGGGGGCGCCGATCCTGTGTGACGCGCACATGGTCGCCGAAGGCATCACCCGCGCGCGCCTGCCGGCGAACAACCCGGTGATCTGCACCCTGCGCGACCCCAGCGTGCCGGAGCTGGCCAAGGCCGAGGGCAACACCCGCTCGGCGGTGGCCCTGGAGCTGTGGCGCCCGCACCTGGAAGGCAGCGTGGTGGTGATCGGCAACGCGCCGACCGCGTTGTTCTACCTGCTGGAAATGATCGATGCTGGTGCACCCAAGCCTGCGCTGATCCTTGGCTTCCCGGTCGGCTTCGTCGGTGCAGCCGAGTCCAAGGCCATGCTCGCCGCCGACAGCCGCGGCGTGCCCTTCGTGATCATGCAGGGCCGCCTGGGCGGCAGCGCGATGGCCGCCGCCGCGGTCAATGCCCTCGCCACGGAGGTGGAATGATGCAGCCACGCGGACGACTGCTGGGCCTGGGCGTGGGCCCTGGCGACCCCGAACTGATCACGGTCAAGGCCCTGCGCCTGCTGCGTGAAGCGCCGGTGGTGGCGTACTTCGTGGCCAAGGGCAAGCGTGGCAATGCCTTCGGCATCATCGAGGCGCACCTGCAGGCCGAGCAGACCCTGCTGCCACTGGTGTACCCGGTGACCACCGAAGCGCTGCCGGCGCCGCTGTCCTACGAGCAGGTGATCAGCGACTTCTACGACGAAGCCAGTGTGCAGGTGGCCGAACACCTCGACGCCGGCCGCGATGTGGCGGTGATCTGCGAGGGCGACCCGTTCTTCTACGGCTCCTACATGTACCTGCATGACCGCCTGGCGTCGCGCTACGAGGCCCAGGTGATCCCGGGCGTCTGCTCGATGCTCGGCGGTGCCTCGGTACTGGGCGCGCCACTGGTGTATCGCAACCAGACCCTGACCGTGCTCTCCGGCGTGCTGCCTGCCGACGAGCTCAAGCGGCGCCTGGGCGATGCCGATGCGGCGGTGATCATGAAGCTGGGGCGCAACTTCCCCAAGGTTCGCCAGGCGCTCACCGAACTGGGCATGGATGGCCGCGCGCTGTACGTCGAGCGTGCGACCATGGCCAACCAGAAAATCGTCGCGCTGGACGAGGTGGACCCACAGTCCTCGCCGTACTTCTCGCTGATCATCGTGCCAGGTGAAAAATGGCAGGGATGAACAACGCACCGGCCATCGTCATTCTCGGCCCCGGCAGCCTGGCGACCGCGCAGCGCATTCAGCAATGTTATCCACAGGCCGTGATCAATGGCCTGCAAGGGCGCGTGGAGGGGGCTGACAGTTACTACAGTGCATTCGGCGACACCCTGCGGGCCCTGTATCGGCAGGACACCCCGATCATCGCACTGTGCGCGGCCGGTATCGTGATCCGCAGCCTGGCGCCGCTGCTCGACGAGAAAGGTACAGAGCCGCCGGTGCTGGCCGTGGCCGAGGACGGCAGCGCCGTGGTGCCGTTGCTCGGTGGGCTGGGCGGGGTCAATGTCATGGCCCGGGAAATCGCCGAGGCACTGGGCGTGAATGCCGCGATCACCACCAGCGGTGAGCTGCGTTTCGGCACCTGCCTGCTCAACCCGCCAGAGGGCTATGCCCTGGCGGACCTGGAGCAGGGCAAGCGTTTTGTCTCCGACCTGCTGGCCGGGGAAACGCTGCGTATCGAAGGCGATGCACCCTGGCTCGACCATGCCCAGTTGCCGGTCAGCGACAACGCGCAGCGCACCCTCCATGTGGGCAGTGCTGCGCGCCCGGCCAACCGCGATGAGCTGGTGATCCATGCCCGTTGCGTGGTGGTGGCGGTTGCGGCCGGTGGCGCCGACCTGGCCCGACAGGTGCGTGAAGCCTTGCAGGCGGCGGGTATCGCCGAAGCGGCGCTGGCCTGCCTGCTGGCAAGCGAAGCCGACATGGCCGAGCCGGCTCTGCACGAGGCTGCGCAAAGCCTGAACCTTGCCCTGCGCTTCGCCCCTGCTGCCAGCAGCCTTGAGCAGATGCTGGCCGATACACTGCCGCAGGCACGGGTCGAAACCCATGCCGGGTTGGCTGTGGCGGTTGCTGCAATGCCGGTCGACAGTGCGCAATTGGGTCGCCGTCGTGGCCGCCTGGCCGTGATCGGCCTGGGCCCTGGCGCCGCCGAGTTGATGGTGCCGGCGGTCAAGGCCGAACTGGCCCGGGCCCAGGACGTGCTGGGCTATGAAACCTACGTGCGCATGGCCGGCCCATTCCGCGATGACCAGGTGCTGCACTGCACCGACAACCGCGAAGAGATGCAGCGTGCCCGCCATGCCTTCGAGCTGGCGGCGCAAGGGCGCTCGGTGGTGGTGGTGTCGTCGGGCGACCCGGGTGTGTTCGCCATGGCTGCCGCGGTGCTCGAGGCGCTGCACGAATCCAGTGACCCGGCCTGGCAGCGGGTTGACCTTGAGATCCTGCCGGGCGTCTCTGCCTCATTGGCCACCGCCGCACAAGCCGGGGCACCCTTGGGCCACGACTTCTGCGTGATGTCGCTGTCGGACAACCTCAAGCCCTGGTCGATCATCGAAAAACGCCTCGACCTGGCGGCCCAGGCCGACCTGGTGCTGGCGTTCTACAACCCGATTTCCAGGTCGCGGCCGCATCAGCTGGGCCATGCACTGGAAGTGGTGCGCCGCCATCGCCAGGCGCACACGCCGGTGGTGCTGGGGCGTGACATCGGGCGCCCGGGGCAGACCCTCAGGACGGTGACGCTGGGTGAGCTGGTGCCCGAGATGGTCGATATGCGCACCATGGTGCTGGTCGGTTCGTCGACCACCTGCACCTTCCCCCGTGCCGACGGCAACCAGTGGGTCTACACGCCGCGCTGGTACCCCGCGAAAGCCTGACCAGCTGAACGGCACATGCTTAGCCTTCGAGTCTCACCCGGCATCCGCCGGGTTCTGACTCAAGGCTATGCAAGATGAGCTGAGGCGCGTTACGGCAGCATGTAGCCCTTGATCCCGGTGAAGATGATCTGCGCCGCCAGGGCGCAGACGAACAGGCCCATCAGCCGGCTGACGATCTGCAGGCCCTGGTCGCCGAGCAGGCGTTCAATGCGGTGCGAGAGGTACAGCACCAGGCCGACGGTGAAGCTGGCCAGGGCGATACTGACGATGGCCAGCAGCTTGTCGTCCCAGTGCGGTTGGCCCACCCCCATCACCAACAGCGCACCGATGGTGCCCGGGCCGACGGTCAGCGGGATGGTCAGCGGCACGATGGTCACGTCCTGCTGCACATTGTCGGTCTGGATCGCCGACTTGCCCTGGGCCATGGCCAGCGCCGAGATGAACAGCACCGAACCGGCGCCGATACGGAAGGCGTCGGCGGTGATGCCGAACACGCCGAAGATCACCCGCCCGAACAGGTACAGCAGCACACTGGCGATGAGCGTGGCGATGGCCACGCGCCAGGCCAGTTGCTTGCGCTCCTTGCTGGAATGGCCACGGGTCAGGCTGATGAAGCACGACAGCACGAAGAACGGGCTGTAGAGCACGAGCATTTTCAGGTAGACGCTGAACAACTCATGGAGCATGGGGGTGGTCCGCAGCGGGTAGAGTGGCAACTGTATAGCACGGATCCTGTAGGAGCGGCCTTGTGTCGCGAAAGGGGCGCGAAGCGGCCCCAGGATGTTTGTCTTCATGCGAAATCGCTGGGGCTGCTTTGCAGCCCTTTCGCGGCACGAGGCCGCTCCTACAGGGGGCTGCGCCGCTTGTGCCGGCTCATTCCAGGGGCGCGGTGACCACCTGGCGCTGCCCTGCCCAGAACTGGATCAGCTCACGCAACTGCGACAGCTCCACCGGCTTGGCCATGTGCCCGTCCATGCCGGCCAGGCGTGCGCGTTCCTTGTGTTCGGCGAGGATGTGCGCGGTCAGCGCCACCACCGGGGTGCGCGGGCGCTGGTTGGCGGTTTCCCAGGCTCGCAACTGTTGCGTGGCGGAGAAACCGTCGAGCACCGGCATTTCGCAGTCCATCAGCACCAGGTCGTAGCGCTTGGCTTTCATCGCCTGCAGGGCCTCTTCACCATTGCTGGCGGTGTCCGGTTCGAGGTTGAGCTTGCCGAGCATGCCGCGGATGACCTTGGTCGAGATGCTGTTGTCCTCGGCCACCAGTACGCGGAAGTCGTGCGGCAGGTCCAGGGGTTGCTGGATGCCCGGTGGCAATGGCGGTGCGGCCAGTTCGCGGCCGCGCAGGGCCAGCTCTTCGGCCAGGGTGGTCTTGAGCGTGTAGCCGGCCACGGGCTTGGCAAGGATGCGCTTGACCCCGGCATTGCGGGCGATGACCTTGCTCGGCGCATTGCTGATGCCGGTGAGCATGACCACCAGGATGTCGTGGTTCAGGCTTGGGTCTTCCTTGATTTTCGCTGCCAGCTGCATGCCGGTCATGCCGGGCATGTTCTGGTCGAGCAGCACCACGTCGAAATAGTCGCGCAGGTGCGCCTTGGTGCGCAGCAGGGCCAGCGCCTCCTTGCCGGAAGGCACGGCGCTGACGTTCATGCCCCAGGCGCTGCATTGCTGCACCAGGACCTTGCGGCAGGTGTCGTTGTCGTCGACCACCAGCACCCGCGCGTCGCGCAGCGGGCTGTCGAGGTCGGTCGGCGGTTGCTCCAGACGGTGCGGGTCGAGCGGCAGCGTCAGCCACAGTGTGTTGCCCATGCTGGTGCTGGTCTTGATGCCGAACTCCCCCTGCATCAGGCCGATCAGCTGCTTGGCGATCACCAGCCCGAGGTGGCCGCCGAGCTTGTTGCTGGAGAGGAAGTGGCGGCTGTGCAGTTCGGCCTGCAGCAGGGCGTCGCGCTCGGCCGGCGCCATGGGTGCGCCGCTGTCCTGCACGGCAATGCGCAGGCGCGGGGTGTCGCCGCGCTGGTCCAGCGCCACCACCAGCAGGATCTCGCCCTGTTCAGTGTTCTTCAGCGCATTGTCGAGCAGGCTCGACAGGGCCTGGCGCAGGCGGGTCGGGTCGCCGCTGACCACCCGTGGCACCTGTGGCTGGGTGAAACTGATCAGCTCGATGTTCTGCTGCTCGGCCTTGGCCCGGAAGATGTTCAGGCAGTCTTCGATCAAGGCGTTGAGGTCGAACTGCACGTCGTCCAGTTCGATCTGCCGCGATTCGAGCTTGGAGATGTCGAGGATTTCGTTGATCAGGGTGAGCAGTTCGTTGCCGGCGCTGTGGATGGTCTGCACGTAGTCGCGCTGCTTGACCGACAGTGGCGTGCCCAGCAGCAGCTCGGTCATGCCCAGCACGCCGTTCATGGGGGTACGGATCTCGTGACTGATCTTGGCCAGGAACTCGGCCTTGGCGTTGATCTCGGCATCGCTGGCGGCCAGGGCTCGGCTGGCGCGGAAGCGCTCCTCGCTGATGCGCCGCAGGCGCTCGCTGACGGCCAGGTTGAGCAGCAGGCCGCTGACCACAGTCAGCACCATCAGGATGCACAGCAGCCAGGGTGTGGGGGTGCGCGTAAGGCCGAGCAGTGCCGGTAGCAGCACCAGGCCGCCAATGTTGTACACCAGCATGGCCAGGGCGAACAGCCGCGCCGGGCCATAGCCCTTGTACCAGTGATAGCTGCTGACCAGCAGCATGCTCAGGCTACCCAGGGCAAGCAGGGCGTAGGTCATCAGGTTCAGCGGCAGGGTGTCGACGAACAGCAGCACCAGGCCACTGACAGCGGCCACCAGCATCTCTGCGTGCAGCAGGCGGCTCATGCGTGTCGAGCTGCAGGGGGCGAAGAAGTGCAGGGTGAAGTAGAGGCCGGACAGCCCGGCCAGCATCAGGGTCAGGTAGGCGGCTGGGGTCTGGGCGCTGTACCACAGGTGCCACCAGGGGCCGCTGAGGTTGAGCAGAATGAGTGCGCTGAGCAGCATCAGGGCGTGGTAGAGCGCCAGGATCAGGGTGGTGCTGGAGCGGCTGTAGGCGAAGCGGATCAGGTTGTGCAGAATCAGCATCACCAGGCCACCGAACAGCAGGCCGAACAGCAGCGGCTGGCGCTGGTCGGATGCGGCCTCGGCGGCAGGTTCCAGGCTGATGGCCGGGCGCAACTGGTGTTCCGACACCAGCCGCAGGTATACATCCACCGCCTGGCTGCTGCGTGGCAGTGGCAACACGTGGTCGCTGCCATTGATCGACAGGGTGCTGGTCTCGCCCTGGCGCCCGTGGTGCAGCTGGCGCAGCAGCTTGCCGCCTTCGAGGGCGTAGAGGTCGATACGTGACAGGTCGGGGGCGAAGATGCGCAGCAACTGCTCCTGCTCGCCGGGTTCCAGGCGGTAGTGCAGCCACAGGGCCTGGTCGGGGAGGGCAGCGTCTAGTTCGTCGAGCGGCAGGGGGCTGAACTGGTTGCGGTAACGCTCGGAGCGTACGTCGGAAAGCTGCAGATTGGCCTGTTCGTCGAGCAGCACCGACCAGCCGCCGGCGTCTTCGGCCGCAGCCGGGAGCAGGCAGAACAGGGTCAGCAGGCTGATGATCAGGGCTGTGGCAATCCGAAGCCGACGCACGACGAAATCCCTTCTTAGCTAATGTGCCGGATAGCAACTATGCGCGGCGCGCCAAGGCGAAGGCAAGGCCCCGCGGGGGCCTTGCCGACGAGCCGAGGACCGTGCGCAACGGCCCTGGGCTACAGCATCACTGCTGGTGTTCACCGCGCTCGCGGGCAATGGCCCGGTAGCCGATGTCGTTGCGGTAGAAGCTGCCTTCCCACTTGACCTCTTTGGCCAGGCGGTAGGCCTGTTGCTGGGCGGCCTCGACGGTATCACCCATGGCGGTGGCGCAGAGTACGCGGCCACCGGCGCTGACCACTTGGCCATCCTTCAGCGCGGTACCGGCATGGAACACCTTGCCTTCGAGCTTGGCGGCAGCGTCCAGGCCGCTGATCGCAGCGCCCTTGGCGTAGTCACCCGGGTAGCCACCGGCAGCCAGTACCACGCCCAGGCTCGGGCGCGGGTCCCACTGCGCTTCGACTTTGTCCAGGGCCTTGGCGAAGGCGGCTTCGACCAGCAGCACCAGGCTCGACTCCAGGCGCAGCATGACTGGCTGAGTTTCCGGGTCGCCGAAGCGGCAGTTGAATTCGATGACCTTGGGGTTGCCCGCCTTGTCGATCATCAGGCCCGCGTAGAGGAAGCCGGTGTAGACGTTGCCTTCCTCGGCCATGCCGCGCACGGTCGGCCAGATCACCTGGTCCATCACGCGCTGGTGCACGTCGGCGGTGACCACCGGGGCCGGGGAGTAAGCGCCCATGCCGCCGGTGTTCGGGCCGGTGTCCTGGTCGCCGACACGCTTGTGGTCCTGGCTGGTGGCCATCGGCAGCACGTTGTGGCCGTCGACCATGACGATGAAGCTGGCTTCCTCGCCGTCGAGGAACTCTTCGATTACCACGCGCGAACCGGCTTCACCGAAGGCATTGCCGGCGAGCATGTCGCGCACGGCGTCTTCGGCTTCCTGCAGGGTCATGGCGACGATCACGCCTTTACCGGCGGCCAGGCCGTCGGCCTTGATCACGATCGGTGCGCCTTTTTCACGCAGATAAGCCAGGGCCGGCTCGATCTCGGTGAAGTTCTGGTAGTCGGCGGTCGGGATCTTGTGGCGGGCCAGGAAGTCCTTGGTGAAGGCCTTGGAGCCTTCCAGCTGGGCAGCGCCCTTGGTCGGACCGAAGCAGTCCAGGCCGCGGCTGCGGAACAGGTCGACCACGCCGATGACCAGCGGGGCCTCTGGGCCGACGATGGTCAGGTCAACGTTCTTTTCGGCGAAGTCGGCCAGTTGCTCCAGGGCGGTCACGTCGATGGCGACGTTTTCGCACTTGGCTTCGGTGGCGGTGCCGGCGTTGCCTGGCGCCACGAAGACTTTCTCGACCCGTGGGTCCTGGGCGACTTTCCAGGCCAGGGCGTGCTCACGGCCGCCGCTGCCGATGATCAAAACTTTCATTACAGACTCCTTCGGAGAAGCTGCAAGCTGCAAGCATCAAGAAAAAGCGGATCGCGCTTTGCTACTCAATGCATGCAGCCTGGGGATTCTAGTGGCTGTCGCTGCAAGCCAAGGCTGGTGTGGACTGCTCTTGCTTACAACCTGCAGCTTGAAGCTTGCCGCTGCTGTCAGTGGCGGAAGTGGCGCATGCCGGTGAACACCATCGCGATACCGGCTTCGTCGGCAGCGGCGATGACTTCGGCATCGCGCATCGAGCCACCCGGCTGGATGACCGCGCTGATACCCACTTTAGCCGCGTTGTCGATGCCGTCACGGAACGGGAAGAACGCATCCGAGGCCATGACCGCACCCTGTACCTGCAGGCCAGCATGTTCGGCCTTGATCGCCGCGATACGCGCCGAGTTGACGCGGCTCATCTGGCCGGCGCCGACACCGATGGTCTGGCGCTGCTTGGCGTAGACGATGGCGTTGGACTTGACGAACTTGGCCACTTTCCAGGCAAACACCAGGTCGTGGACTTCCTGTTCGGTCGGCGCACGCTTGGTGACGATCTTCAGGTCATCGGCAGTGATCATGCCGATATCGCGGCTCTGCACCAGCAGGCCACCGTTGACGCGCTTGAAGTCCCAACCGGCGGCACGCTCGGCTGGCCACTCGCCGCACTCCAGCAGGCGTACGTTCTGCTTGGCGGCCACCACGTCGCGTGCGGCCTGGGAGATTTTCGGGGCGATGATCACTTCGACGAACTGGCGGTCGACGATGGCTTGCGCCGTTTCGCCATCCAGCTCGCGGTTGAAGGCGATGATGCCGCCGAAGGCCGATTCGGTGTCGGTGGCGTAGGCCAGGTCGTAGGCCTTGCGGATGCCGCCCTCGTTTTCCGGCACGACCGCGACGCCGCACGGGTTGGCGTGCTTGACGATGACGCAGGCCGGCTTGACGAAGCTCTTCACGCATTCCAGCGCGGCGTCGGTGTCGGCCACGTTGTTGAACGACAGCTCCTTGCCTTGCAGCTGGATGGCGCTGGAGATGCTGGCTTCGCCTTTCTTCGCTTCAACGTAGAACGCCGCGCTCTGGTGCGGGTTCTCGCCGTAGCGCATTTCCTGGGCCTTGACGAACTGGCTGTTGAAGGTGCGCGGGAACTCGCTGCGGCCTTCGGTGGACAGGGTGTCCTGGGTCTGGTCGATGCTGCCCATGTAGTTGGCGATCATGCCGTCGTAGGCGGCGGTGTGCTCGAACGCCTTGAGCATCAGGTCGAAGCGCTGGGCGTAGGTCAGGCCGCCGGCCTTCAGGCCTTCGACGATACCGGCGTAGTCGCTGGCGTTGACCACGATGGCCACGTCTTTGTGGTTCTTGGCTGCCGAACGGACCATGGTCGGGCCGCCGATGTCGATGTTCTCGATGGCAGTCGGCAGGTCGCAACCCGGCTTGCTGATGGTGGCTTCGAACGGGTACAGGTTGACCGCGACCAGGTCGATCGGCTTGATGCCGTGCTCGTTCATGATGGCGTCGTCGGTGCCGCGACGGCCGAGGATGCCGCCGTGGATCTTCGGATGCAGGGTCTTGACCCGGCCATCCATCATTTCGGCGAAGCCGGTGTAGTCGGCCACTTCCACCGCGTTGACGCCGTTGTCCTTGAGCAGCTTGTAGGTGCCGCCGGTGGACAGGATCTCGACACCGAGCTGTTGCAGCTCACGGGCAAATTCGAGGATCCCGGTCTTGTCGGAGACGCTGATCAAAGCGCGGCGGATCGGCAGGCGGGTAGTCTGGTCGGTCATTTCAGATTCCATAACGCGGTGGAGTCAGCAAAAAAGGCGCCTCGTTACGAGCGCCTTTTTGGTTGGGGTTCTGGCCTTACAACAGATCGTACTGCTTGAGTTTCTTGCGCAGCGTGCCTCGGTTGAGCCCGAGCATCTCGCTGGCCTTGGTCTGGTTGCCCTTGACGTAGTTCATCACGCTTTCGAGCAGGGGCGCCTCGACTTCGGAGAGCACCAGGTTGTACACGTCCGTGACGGTAGCGCCTTCCAGGTGGGCGAAGTAGTTGTGCAGCGCCTTCTCGACGCTGTCGCGCAGGGTCTGGCCCTCCTCGCTCGGCGTGTTCAGGTGCTGCTTGAGGTTGGCGTTATCGCTCACGGGCGTTGTTCCACTCACAATTGTCTCGGTCATCATCGTCATGCGGCCACCCCTTGTTCGTCCTCTGTCCCAAGGCTCTGTCGACGTTCGGCGAAATAAGCCTGAACGTTGGCGCACTGCGCTTGTGTGTCTTGCAAAGCGTTGAACTGGCTGCGGAACTCCTTGCCGCCAGGTCGGGTTGCCAGGTACCAGCCAACGTGCTTGCGGGCGATCCGCACGCCCATCACATCGCCGTAGAAGGCATGCAACGCGGCCAGGTGTTCCAGCAGAATGCGTTCCACTTCGTCCAGCGCAGGGGCGGGCAGGTGCTCGCCGGTGCGCAGGTAATGCTCGATCTCGCGGAAAATCCACGGCCGCCCTTGGGCGGCACGGCCGATCAGCAGGCCGTCGACCCCGGTGGCGTCCAGCACCGCCCGGGCCTTTTCCGGCGAGGTGATGTCGCCGTTGGCGAATACCGGGATCGACACCGCCTGCTTGATCGCGGCGATGGTGTCGTACTCGGCGTCACCGGTGTACAGGTCGGCGCGTGTGCGGCCATGTACCGCCAGCGCCTGGATGCCGGCCTGTTCGGCGATCTTCGCCACGTTCAGGCCGTTCTTGTTCGCCCGGTCCCAGCCGGTGCGGATCTTTAGGGTCACCGGCACCTCGACAGCGCCGACCACGGCGTGGAGGATCTCGCTGACCAGGGCTTCGTCTCTCAATAAAGCAGAGCCGGCGGCCTTGTTGCAGACTTTTTTCGCCGGGCAACCCATGTTGATGTCGATGATCTGGGCGCCAGCTTCGACGTTGGCCCGTGCAGCGGCTGCCATCATCTGCGCGTCACCACCGGCGATCTGTACCGAGCGCGGCTCGGGATCGCCTTCGTGGATGCGGCGCAGGCTCGACTTGCGGCTGTTCCACAGGCTCATGTCGCTGGACACCATTTCCGACACCACCATGCCCGCCCCCAGGCGTTTGCACAGCGTACGGAAAGGTTGGTCCGTGACCCCGGCCATTGGCGCAAGGATCAGGTTGTTGTGCAGTGTGTATGGGCCGATGCGTACCGCCGACATAGGTGTTCCCTGTTGTGGGGCCGAATCATTGGAGTCGAAAAAGGGTGGGCATAATACCCGCTCTCGATGACCGGATAAAGATGAATCTGGATAAAATCTGAACAGTTGCGGCGTTATGCCCAAGGGTTTGGGACAGCCGGTTGGCGCCGGTGAGCCGGCGCCGGGCAGGGCCGGATCACTCCGGCGAGCGGAAGCTCAGGCTGTAGTTCACCGCCTTGGGCCCCGGGTCGAGGATGTCCAGAGCGATGTGGATCGGTGTCTGGCTGGGCATCTCGCCACGGCCGGCCAGCTCCCCCGACAGGTACTCGCTGGGCTTGAAGCGTCGGCTGGCGATCAGCTGGCCATTGAGGTCGGCGAAACGCAGCTCCAGCAGCGGGAAAGGTTGGGCGAAGGGGGCGCGGTTGTAGATGATCGCATCGACGATCAGCGCGCCTTTGAAGTCAGGGTGGCTGCGCACCACCAGGTTGCTGCTCTTGATCCGCGAAATGTCGACGCGGGTCGGCACCTGGCAGCCGACCATCGGGCACAGCTGCTGGAACCACGGGCGGTACTGGTCCTGGCGAGCCATTTCGTCGAAGTGGTACCAGATGTACTGGAATGCCAGCAAACCGGCCGCCAGCAGCGTCAGCAGCCCCCACAACAGGCGCTTGCCCCAGTTCGGGGCGGGCTTTTCCCAGCCCAGTTGCAAGGGGTCGTCGACCACATCGACCAGCGGTTCCTTGCGCGTGCGCTCGGGTTTGAGCGCCAGGCTCGGCTCCACACGCTCGTCGGGCTGTTCGTCCAGTTCGTCCGCATCGCGGGCCGACAGGCGTTCGCTGCGCAGGCCGTCGTCCAGTGCCGACAGGCCTGGCTCGGGGAGCGGCTCGTCGCGGCTGGTCAAGCGTTCGACCGGCGCATCGAGGTCATCGTGCTGTGCTGGGTGGCTGACGGCCGGTTCGTCGTCGAGGTCGAGCTCGGCGCTGCCCAGGGTCGGTTCGGTGCGTTCGTCGGCAGCCGGCACCAGGTCCAGCGGCTCCTGTTCTACCAGTACCGGCGCCTCGGTGTGCTGCGCCAGGGGCTCGACAGGGTCGTCGGTGGCGGTGCCGAATGGCTCGTCGCTGTGTTCGTCGATGCCGTGCTCGTCACGGCTGGCATGCAAGGTGGGTGCTGGTGTGGCGGCCCGCCGGTCGCCGGGGCTACGCCGTTCCAGGCGAGCCAGCTCCTGATCGAGGTCGAAGTCTTCCAGCGCCTCGGCGGTGCTGGCCCAGTCCTGCTTGACCGGCGGCACCGGCTCTATGGCCGGTGCCACGACCTGTGCCACGACCGGCTCGGCCGCCTGCTCAGGCTCGGCGGCCGGAGTTGCCGGCTGCCCCGTCGCCGCGCGATTCTGCTCCAGCAACTGCTTGGCGGCGTTGAACACCTGCAGGCAGTTGCCGCAGCGCACCACGCCACGCGCCACGCTCAACTGGTGATGGGTGACGCGAAAGCTGGTCTGGCAATGTGGGCACTGGGTGACGAAACTGTCGGTCATGCGGCGATCCGGGGGGCTGTGCAGGTGTTGAGTCTAGGCGCGGTTAGCGGCGGCGACCACTGATCCGTACCCAGCCGTCGCGTACGGCAATAGGGTCCAGATCGAAGTCGGCGGCGTAGGCCGCGGCCACTTCCTCACCCTGTTCGGCAAGGATGCCCGACAGCGCCAGCAGGCCGCCGGGGCGTACCAGGCCGGACAGTTGCGGCGCCAGCGCCACCAGCGGGCCGGCCAGGATGTTGGCGACCAGCACGTCGGCCTGCATGGCCGGCATGTGCTCGGGCAGGTACAGGGGGAACCTGTCGTCGGCGATGCCATTGCGCTGGGCATTGTCGCGCGAGGCTTCCAGCGCCTGCACGTCGATGTCGGTGCCGACCGCTTCACGGGCGCCGAGCAGCAGCGCGGCGATGGCGAGGATGCCCGAGCCGCAGCCGAAGTCCAGCACCTGGGTGCCTTGCAGCTGTTGGCCGTCGAGCCATTCCAGGCACAGGGCAGTGGTCGGGTGGGTGCCGGTGCCGAACGCCAGGCCCGGGTCGAGCAGCAGGTTGACCGCGTCCTTTTCCGGGGCCTCGTGCCAGCTCGGTACGATCCACAGGCGCTGGCCGAAGCGCATGGGCTGGAAACCGTCCATCCAGCTGCGTTCCCAGTCCTGGTCCTCGATCACCTCGGCCTGGTGCTCGGGCAGTGCGGCGCCGGTCAGCAGGGTCAGGTGGGCGAATACCGCGTCGGGCTGGGTGTCGGCCTCGAACAGCGCCAGCAGGTGGGTATGCGACCACAGCGGGGTGGTGTTGAGGTCCGGTTCGAAGATCGGCTGGTCTTCGGCGTCCATGAAGGTCACCGACACAGCACCCACTTCCAGCAGGGCGTCTTCGTAGGTTTCGGCTTGTTCCGGGCTGATGGCCAGGCGTACTTGCAGCCAGGGCATGGCGGGCACCTTTGATAAATCGACAGGGGCAGCCCGAGGCTGCGCGAAAGGGCGCCAGTTTACGTCAGGCGGGCGCTAAAAGGGAGTGAGGTGGCGAGCGGGGCATAGCAATAGATACCGCGGATCCGTTTCTGGTCAGCGTCAGACTGCAGGCACATTCACTGTGAGGTACTGATAATGACCAACCAAACACTGCACGCGCGGATGACTCAATGGGGCGAAATCGTCGAAGAGCGTCTGGCCACTCAAATGTCGCTGCAGGCGGTGATCGAAGAGCAGATTGCGGTCGAATTCCAGTTTCTGGTGCCCGAAGTGGCGTTCACCCCGGAGCTGCTGTCGGCGCTTTACCAGGCCTCGGTCATGCGCGCCAGCGGGTTGTTTGCGGAGACTGAGGCAGACGCCGAGCAGCCATGGCGAGAGCAGGTGCCGGAAAGCCAGCATGAAAGCGTGGAAATCGTGATCGAGAGTGTCAGTGTGCGTTTCATCACTGCCTATGACGACGCTCTGCGGCGCCACTGGTTGCGACGCCCCGCCGATCTGGTGGATTCGACGCTCTATGTTCAGCGTCTGCGCGATGTGCTGTTCGATCATGTGATGGACCTGCAGACACTGCTGGAGCAAGGTCATGCCGGTGATGCCCTGCATGGGCATATCCAGGCTTACCAGCAGGCTTGGTCCGACCAGGCAGCCTCGCTCCTGCTGGCCTGGCAGTAGTAGCTGGGCGCTGCTGCGCAGCCAGTCGCTGGCAAGCCAGCCCCCACTCTATGAGCTTGCACGTCCGCTGTAGGAGCGGCCTTGTGCCGCGAAAGGGCTGCAGAGCAGCCCCGGCGATTTCTGCTTTCACGCTGAAATCCTGGGGCCGCTTCGCGGCCCTTTCGCGGCACAAGGCCGCTCCTACAAAGGACGCGCGAGGCCCAAGGGCATGCGCTGTCCCTGTGGGAGCTGGCTTGCCAGCGAAAGGGCCGCAAGCCGCTTAACCGATCGGTATTGGTGCCTGGGCCCTTTCACCACTCACGACGCGCCCGGCGAAACGATGATCTTCACGTTGTGCTCCTTGTTGTTGACCAACTCCTCGAAGCCCAGCTCGACGATCTGCTCCAGCCCGATACGCCCGGTCACCAGCGGCCGGATATCCAGTCGCCCGTCATTGATGAAGGCGATCACGTCGGCGAACTCGCCGTTGTAGGCCAGCGCGCCGAGCACCTGTTTCTCGGTGGCCACCAGTTCGAAGAAGTTGAATTCGCTGGGTTCTTCGAAAATGCCCACCAGTACGCACTTGCCGGCCTTGCGAATCGTGTCGATGGCCAGCTTGGCGGTGTGCTTGTTGCCGATGCACTCGAAACTCACATCGGCCCCCAGCCCGCCGGTCAGTGCGCGGATCTCGGCCAGGGCGTCGCACTGGCTGGGGTCGAGCACGCTGCTGGCTCCCACTTCCAGCGCCTTGGCCTTGCGCGCCGAGGACATTTCCAGGGCGATCACCTGCGCCGCACCGGCGGCCTTGGCGCACATGATGGTGCACAGGCCGATGGTGCCGGCACCGACCACCACCACGTTCTGCCCCAGCAGGCTGCCGGCCTTCTTCACCGCGTGCATGCCCACCGCCAGCGGCTCGATCAGCGCCCCTGCCTCGCGCGGGAAGCCCTCGGGCAGCTTGTACAGCAGGTTGGCCGGCACGTTGACCCGCTCGGCGAAGGCGCCGTTGTTCATCAATCCGGTGAAGGCCAGCTGCTCGCAGATGTTGTACAGGCCGTGGGTGCAGTAATAGCAAGTGCCGCAGTGCTGGCAGGCATCCGCCGCCACCGGGTCACCCACGGCGTAGCCCTGCACGCCGTCCCCGAGCTGGACGATCTCGCCGCAGAACTCATGGCCGAGGATGCACTGACCCTGGATGCCGGTCAGCGGGTGCGGCGCCTCGACCGGGATGAACACGGGGCCGGCGACGTACTCGTGCAGGTCCGAGCCGCAGATGCCGCACCAGTCCACCTTGATCTGCACCCAGCCGGGCGGCGGGTCGGCGGGCAGCGGCACCTGTTCGACGCGGATATCGTGGCGGCCATGCCAGACGGCGGCGCGCATATGGGTGTGGCTCAGGTCGTTCATTGTTGTTCTCCAGGCTCACGTAAAAGGGTCAGTGCTTGCGCAGGAAGGCCAGCAACTGCTGGTTGACCTGCTCGGCGGCTTCCATCTGCACCATGTGGCCGACTGCCGGGATCACCTGCACTTCGGCGTCCAGGCCATCTGCATGGCTGGCCGGGATGATCGCGTCGGCGGCGCCCCACAGCACCAGCGCCGGGTGCTGGCCGAGCACGGCGCGCAGGTCGTGGCGCTGCCGGTCGCCGTCGGCCAGGGCAGCCGACAGTTGCTGCAGTGCGCTGTCGACGCCCTCCAGGCGCTTGAACTTGAGCATGTCTTCGAGCAGTTGCCGGGTGACCAGCCCCGGGTCGGCGAACAGCAGGCTCATCGGCCCCTTCAGCGCATTGCGGTTGGCGGCGGCGACGAAGCCTTGCAGGTACTGGCCATTGATGGCCTCGCCGAGCCCGGCGCTGGCGATCAGGCTCAGGCTGGCCACGCGCTGGGGCGCCCGGCGGGCGAGGTTGAGGCTGACCGCGCCGCCCATGGAGTGGCCGGCCAGGTGCGCACGGGGGATATCCAGGTGGTCGAGCAGGGCCAGCACCGCGTCGCTCAGTTCATCCAGATCGCCCTGTTGCAGGGCCTTGGCCGACTCGCCATGGCCGGGTAGGTCGAGGGCGATGACTCGCCGCTCGGCGGCCAATGCCGGGTGGTTGAACAGCCAGTTGTTGAGGTCGCCGCCGAACCCGTGCACCAGCACCAGCGGCGTGCCGCCTTCGCCCAGCTCGAACCAGCGCAGCAGGCGCCCGTTCACTTCGGCCTTCTGCGGCGTCGGCCCCTGGGCCTGCTCGGCGCCGCCCTCGGCGACGAACTCGGCCTGGAAGCGCTGCACCACGGCGTCGATCTCGGCTTCTTCGGCTTCACCTTCGACCACCACCGCCAGCAGCGCGCCCACCGGCAGGGTTTCGTCGGGCTGCGCCACCAGCCGGCGCAATACGCCGCTGAACGGGGCTTCGACGCTGCTGCTGATCTTGTCGGTCTCGACGTCCAGCACTTCGTCGCCCTTGTGGATTTCATCGCCTTGCTGCTTGAGCCAGGTGTCCACCCGGCCCTCGGTCATCGACAGGCCCCACTTGGGCATGGTCAGTGTGTGGATCTGGCTCATGCGGCGCTCCTTGCAGCTTCGATCACTTTGCGCACGGCGGCCTCGACCTTCGCCGCATCGGGGATGTACAGGTCTTCCAGGGCGTCGGAGAACGGCACCGGGGTGTGCGGCGCGGTGACCATCTCGATCGGGCCCTTGAGGGCGCCGAACGCTTTCTGTGCCACCAGTGCACTGATATCGGTGGCCATCGAGCAGCGTGGGTTGGCTTCGTCGATCACCACCAGGCGCCCGGTCTTCTCGACGCTTTCCAGGATGCTGTCTTCATCCAATGGGCTGGTGGTGCGCAGGTCCAGCACTTCGCAGTCGATGCCCTGGCGCGCCAGGTTGTTGGCCGCCTCCAGCGCCACATGGACCATGCGCCCGTAGGTCACCAGAGTGATGTCGTCGCCGTCGCGGACGAAGTTGGCCTCGCCGAACGGCACCGTGTAGACCTCTTCCGGCACCTCGCCCTGCATGCTGTACAGCAGCTTGTGCTCGCAGAAGATCACCGGATCGTTGTCGCGGATCGCCTGGATCAGCAGGCCCTTGGCGTCGTACGGCGTAGCCGGGCACACCACCTTCAGGCCGGGGATATGGGTCCATAGCGAGGTGAGCATCTGCGAGTGCTGGGCGGCGGCGCGCAGGCCGGCGCCGTACATGGTGCGCATCACCAGCGGGGTGACCGCCTTGCCGCCGAACATGTAGCGGAACTTGGCGGCCTGGTTGAGGATCTGGTCCAGGCAGCAGCCGGCGAAGTCGACGAACATCAGTTCGCACACCGGTCGCAGGCCCTGGGTGGCGGCGCCCACGGCCGCCCCGACATAGCCGATCTCCGACAGCGGTGCATCGAGCACGCGGCCGGGGAACTGGTGGTACAGGCCCTTGGTGACGCCGAGCACGCCGCCCCAGGCATCGTCCTCGCCGGGTGCACCGGCGCCGCCGGCGACGTCCTCGCCGATGATGAACACCGTGCTGTCACGACGCATTTCCTGGGCCAGCGCTTCGTTGATGGCCTGCTGGTAGCTGATCTTTCTTGCCATGGTGGTGCTCCTTCTTGTTCTTGTAATCCGGGCTCAGGGGTAGCTGACGTAGACGTCGGTGAGCAGGTCGGCGGGCTGTGGCTTGGGGTCGGACTTGGCGCGCTGCACGGCGTCCTCGATCAGGTCGGCGACACGGGCGTCGATGGCGTCGAGCTGTTCCGGGCTGAGCAGGCCGGCGCGGGTGGTCTTGTTGCGAAACTGCAGCAGGCAGTCGCGCTGCTCGCGCAGGTTCTTCACCTCGTCCGGGGCGCGGTAGGTCTGGGCGTCGCCTTCGAAATGGCCGTAGTAGCGGCTGAGCTTGACCTCGATCAGCGACGGCCCCTGGCCTGCGCGGGCGCGTTCGATGGCGGCGCCGGCGGCTTCGTGCACGGCGAAGAAGTCGAAGCCGTCGATGGTCACGCCCGGCATGCCGAAGCCGGCGGCGCGGTCGGCGATATGGTCGCAGGCCACCGACCAGGTCGAGGCGGTGGCCTCGGCGTAGCCGTTGTTCTCGGCGACGAAGATGCACGGCAGGTTCATGATCGAGGCCAGGTTCATCGCCTCGAACACGGCACCCTCGTTGGAGGCGCCATCGCCGAAGAAGGCGATCGATACATCGTCGCGGCCCTTGAGCTTGGCCGCCAGGGCGGCGCCGGCCACCAGGGGCGCGCCGGCACCGACAATGCCATTGGCACCGAGCATGCCTTTCTCCAGGTCGGCGATGTGCATCGAGCCGCCCTTGCCGCCGCACACGCCGGTCTTCTTGCCGTAGATCTCGGCCATCATCCCGTACACGTCGACGCCCTTGGCGATGCAGTGGCCATGGCCACGGTGGGTGGAGGCGATGCAGTCGCTGTCGCGCAGGTGGGCCATGACCCCGGCGGCGGAGGCTTCTTCGCCGGCATACAGGTGGACGAAGCCAGGGATCTCGCCGGTGGCGAACTCCACGTGCAGGCGTTCTTCGAAGGCGCGGATGGTGCGCATCACTTCATAGGCATGCAGCAGCTGTTGCGAACTGAGCTGATTGGACATCTTGTTGTTCTCCAGGGTTGTCTCAACACGGGGTTGCAGGGTGCAGCCGGTGGCCGCGCGGGACCGCCAGCAGGTGATGGCGGGCGGCATGCGCGAGCACGGCTTCGACGTCCACGGTCAGCGGGCCCTGGGCGTCGAGGGTGATGGTCGGGGTGTCGTGGGCGGCGAACTCGATCTCGCGCTCGCCGTCCAGGGCCAGGGTGCCGCTGGCCAGGCTCAGGCGCTGAGGGATGCCGGGCATGAGCGTGCCGCTGGCGCTGATCCCGCAGCCTTGCAGCAGGCCTGGGGCCAGTGGTGCGAGCAGGGCCTGGTCGGCACTGGCGTCAAGGCGTACCCAGGCGCCGTGCGGGTCCTGGCGCGAGACCGGCTGCCACAGCCCGCACAGGGCGGACAGGCCGATGGCGTGGGGTTCGGCGAAGCAGGCAAAGACCTCGGCCAGGTCATCGCTGCGGCTCAGGGCGCGGGCGCCGATGAAAGGCTGCGGCGACACGGCGACCTCGACCAGCGCCCACTCGCACAGGCCCTGCTCGGGCACCTTCACCAGCAGCCGTTTGTTGCGGCGCAGGCCGAGGCTCGGCGGGATGCGCCCGCTGGCCAGCAGGCCACCGGCCAGCCCAGCGCTGGTGGCTTCACGCAGTTCGGGGAAGGCGTTGTTGGTGCCGGTGGACAGCGTCAGCAGCGGTACGTCGCCGGCCTCGGCGGCCACCGCCTTGTGGGTACCGTCGCCGCCGAGCACGGCGATCATCGCCACGCCGGCCTCGACCATGCGCCGGGCAGCCAGGCGGGTGTCGGCCACGGTCTGGGTCAGTGGCAGGTCGAGCAGTTGCAGGGCTGGCCAGTGCTGCTCGCGGGCACCGGGGCCCTGGCTGGCCTTGAGCACGGCGGCGGCGATGCCGGTCATGTCGGTGGGCAGCAGCACCCCTGCGATACCGCAGGCACCGAAGGCAGCCAGCAGGCGCTGGATCGCCGAGGCCTTGTCGGTGCTGGAGTACAGCCCGGCGCTGGCGGTCAGACGGCGCAGGTCACGGCCGGAGGCAGGGTTGGCGATGATCCCTACGGTAGCGGCGGGTTGCGGCATGGCGCACCTCGAATTGTTGTTTGCCAGGGCAGGAGCAAGCGCGGTGCCAGGTTTCTGCAAAGGCGCTGGGAGTGCCGCAGCAGAGCGCTTGCGCCGCTGCTGACGGGCGCTGGCGAAGGCCCTTGGCGAGACGCCCGGTGCCAGGCCGGGCGGGCCTGGGCGAGACGCTGAGACGCTGCGTCTCAGGTGGGCCGGCAATCACACAGCGCTTGTCGGGGTATCCGCGCTGGCGCTTAATGGCCGCACAACGACAAGAACAATGAGAACCGGAGGGCCCCAATGCTTGCCGCGAACTCCAAAGCCCATGTCGACTGCGTCAGTCGGGTGCTGAAGAACGCCGAACGCCTGCCCCAGGCGCCGGTACCGCCGCTGATCCTCGACTCGTGGCGCCGTTCCATGGAGCTGTACCGCCTCGACCCTGCCTCCCAGCAGGGCCCGCGCATCCTTTCGCAAAGCCTGCTCAACGAATGCCGCGAGCGCGCCGAACTGTTCCTGCGCATCGCCAGTGATGCCGTCGCACGCCTGCATGAGCGGGTGCGTGGCGCCGACTACTGCGTGCTGCTCACCGATGCCCAGGGCCGCACCATCGATTACCGGGTCGAGGCTACGATCCGCAACGACTGCCGCAAGGCCGGGCTGTACCTGGGCACCTGTTGGTCGGAAGGCGAGGAGGGCACCTGTGGGGTGGCGGCGGTGCTGACCAGCAAGGCGCCGGTCACGGTGCACAAGCGCGATCACTTTCGCGCCGCGTTCATTGGCCTGACCTGCACCGCGGCGCCGGTGTTCGACCCGGCCGGCGAGCTGCTTGGGGTGGTGGACGTGTCGGCGTTGCAATCGCCGGATGACCGGCGCAGCCAGCACCTGATCCGCCAACTGGTCGAGCAGACCGCACGGGAGATCGAGAACGCCTTCTTCATGCACAGCGTGCAGGGCCATTGGGTGATGCGCGCCCATGGCACGCCGGGCTACGTCGAGAGCCAGCCGGACTACCTGCTGGCCTGGGACAGCGATGGCCGCCTGCAGGCGCTCAACAGCCTGGCCCGCCAGCGTCTGCTGGAACGTGACGGGCGGTTGCCCGAGCATATCGGCGAGTTGTTCGACCTGGACCAGTTGCGCCGCGCCCATGACGCTTCGGCCCAGCGCCTGCCGGGCTGGGGTGGGCTGTATGGGCGGGTCAGCGCGCCGCAACGGCGTGGGCGCGCTCAGCCCGTGCGCCAGGTGCAGGATGCGCGCATCGAACAGCACCTGCGCCTGGCCACGCGGGTCAAGGACTGCAACCTGGCGGTGCTGGTACAGGGCGAAACCGGCGCCGGCAAGGAGGTGTTCGCTCGCCAGTTGCACCAGCAGAGCCAGCGCCGCGAGGGGCCTTTCGTCACCCTCAACTGTGCGGCCATCCCCGAGAGCCTGATTGAGAGCGAACTGTTCGGTTATGTCGCCGGCGCCTTCACCGGCGCCTCGGCCAAGGGCATGCAGGGCCTGTTGCAGCAGGCCAATGGCGGCACGCTGTTCCTCGACGAGATCGGCGACATGCCGCTGCACCTGCAGACCCGCCTGCTGCGGGTACTGGCCGAAGGCGAGGTGGCGCCGCTGGGCGCGGCGCGGCGCGAGCGTGTGGATATCCAGGTGATCTGCGCCACCCACCGTGACCTGGCGGCGATGGTCGCTGAGGGGCGTTTCCGTGAGGATCTGTACTTCCGCCTGGCCAACGCCCGTTTCGAATTGCCGCCGCTGCGCGAGCGCGATGACCGGCTGGGGTTGATCCACCAGTTGCTGGGCGAGGAGGCGGCGGCCTGCGGGGTCGAGGTGCTGTTGGCGGACGCGGCCCTGGAGGCATTGCTGGTGTATCGCTGGCCGGGCAATTTGCGCCAGCTGCGGCAGGTGTTGCGCTATGCCTGTGCGGTGAGTGAGGGCGGGGAGTTGCAATTGCAGGACCTGCCGCAAGAGGTGCGCGGTGACGCGGTTGATTCGGCTGAAGGCGGCGCGTCTTGCCCGGCACGGCAGTTGCTGCTGGATGCACTGATCCGTCATCGCTGGAAACCGGCCGATGCGGCGCGGGCGCTGGGGATATCGCGGGCGACCCTGTATCGACGCGTGCATGAGCACCGGATCGAGATGCCGAGGATGAAGGGCTAAGGCACAAGGCCGCTCCTGCAGGGATCGGCGAACCGCTGGCAGGCAATAAAAAACCCCGGCACGGGGCCGGGGTTCTTTCATCTCGCTAACGCGATCACTCCTGGTTGGCCAGTTTGTGCTCGAGGTAGTGGATGTTGACGCCGCCTTTGCAGAAACCTTCATCACGCACCAGGTCGCGGTGCAGCGGGATGTTGGTCTTGATGCCGTCGACGACGATCTCGTCCAGGGCATTGCGCATGCGCGCCATGGCTTCGTCGCGGTCCTTGCCGTAGGTGATCAGCTTGCCGATCAGCGAGTCGTAGTTCGGCGGAACCGAATAACCGCTGTACAGGTGCGAATCGACGCGAACGCCGTTGCCACCCGGGGCATGGAAGTGCTTGACCGTGCCTGGGCTCGGGATGAACTTCTTCGGGTCTTCGGCGTTGATCCGGCACTCCAGCGAGTGACCACGGATCACCACGTCTTCCTGGCGGAACGACAGCTTGTTGCCAGCGGCGATGCTGAGCATCTCCTTGACGATGTCGATGCCGGTGACCATTTCCGAAACCGGGTGCTCGACCTGGACGCGGGTGTTCATCTCGATGAAGTAGAAGCGGCCGTTCTCGTACAGGAACTCGAAGGTACCGGCACCGCGGTAGCCGATCTCGATGCACGCGTCGACGCAACGCTTGAACACTTCCTGGCGGGCCTGCTCGTCGATGCCCGGGGCCGGCGCTTCTTCGAGAACCTTCTGGTGACGGCGCTGCAGCGAGCAGTCACGGTCGCCCAGGTGCACGGCGTTACCCTGGCCGTCGGACAGTACCTGCACTTCCACGTGACGTGGGTTGGTCAGGAACTTCTCCAGGTAGACCATCGGGTTGCCGAACGCAGCACCGGCTTCGGTGCGGGTCAGCTTGGCCGATTCGATCAGGTCTTCTTCCTTGTGCACCACGCGCATGCCGCGACCACCACCGCCACCGGCGGCCTTGATGATCACCGGGTAACCCACCTCGCGGGCGATTGCCAGCGCGGTTTCTTCGTCTTCCGGCAGCGGGCCGTCGGAGCCCGGAACGGTCGGCACGCCCGACTTGATCATGGCGTCCTTGGCCGACACTTTGTCGCCCATCAGGCGGATGGTGTCGGCTTTCGGGCCGATGAAGATGTAGCCGGAGTTTTCCACCTGCTCGGCGAAGTCGGCGTTTTCCGCGAGGAAGCCGTAACCCGGGTGGATAGCGGTGGCGCCTGTCACTTCAGCAGCGGCGATGATCGCCGGGATGTGCAGGTAGGATTCCTTGGACGGCGCCGGGCCGATGCAGACCGTCTCGTCCGCCAGGCCCAGGTGCATCAGTTCCTTGTCGGCCTTGGAGTAGACGGCGACGGTCTTGATACCCAGCTCTTTACAGGCACGCAGGATCCGCAGGGCAATTTCCCCGCGGTTGGCGATCAGGACTTTTTCGAGCTTCCCAGACATCGTTGGCTCTCCGCGGTTCAAACGATGGTGAACAGCGGCTGGTCGTATTCAACCGGCTGACCGTCTTCTACCAGGATGGCGTCGATCACACCGCCGATTTCGCATTCGATGTGGTTCATCATCTTCATGGCTTCGACGATGCACAGGGTGTCGCCCTTCTTCACGGTCTGGCCCACTTCGGCGTAGTTCGGCGAGGTCGGCGAAGGCTTGCGGTAGAAGGTGCCGACCATCGGCGAGCGCACCACGGTG
Organism: Pseudomonas sp. TWI923; assembly: GCF_039673365.1. NCBI lineage: Bacteria > Pseudomonadati > Pseudomonadota > Gammaproteobacteria > Pseudomonadales > Pseudomonadaceae > Pseudomonas > Pseudomonas sp. TWI923. Next base: position 69,394 of record NZ_JBDJLM010000015.1, read on the forward strand.
CCTTTCAGGGCCGGGGCGCCAGCAGCGGCTTCGGCAGCCGGGGCAGCAGCAGCGGCAACCGGGGCGGCGACAGGCGCGGCTACCGGAGCAGGTGCGTAGTACTGTTGAGCGGCCGGAGTCTTGCTGTTACGGCTGATGCGAACGGACTCTTCGCCTTCCTTGATCTCCAGTTCGTCGATGCCGGACTCTTCCAGCAGTTCGATCAGCTTTTTGACTTTACGGATATCCATTAATCAGCAACTCCCAAGGTTCGGTCGGGGACTTAATTTGAAAACGTGTCGAAAACGTTTCATCTGAGCCTTGGCCGGTGGGCCAAGGCCTTGTGTCATCAGGGCTGTGCGTTGGCAGCCAGGTGTTCCAGCGCAGACTCCAGGGCCAGCCGGTAACCGGTGGCGCCCAGGCCGCAGATCACCCCTACGGCAACATCGGAGAAGTAGGAGTGATGACGGAACGGCTCGCGTTTGTGCACGTTGGACAAGTGCACTTCGATGAATGGGATGCTCACCGCGAGCAATGCGTCACGTAATGCGACGCTGGTGTGGGTGAAAGCGGCCGGATTGATCAGGATGAAGTCCACGCCTTCGTTACGCGCGGCGTGGATACGGTCGATCAATTCATATTCGGCATTGCTCTGCAGGTATTGCAGATGGTGGCCGGCGGCGCGGGCGCGCTGCTCCAGGTCCTGATTGATCTGCGCCAGCGTGGCTGCGCCATAGTGGCCCGGTTCGCGGGTGCCGAGCAGGTTCAGGTTGGGGCCGTGCAGCACCAGTAGGGTTGCCATCTGCGATTCCTTGATTTTGTAGGGCAATTCGACATAGCGCGGCGACTATGCCGCAAGCAGCGATGAGTGTCCAGTTCCCGGCAATAGCCAGCACGATGACCGAGATTCGCGCAAAGTATGTGACCAGATGATTAACTCTGGTCACTTGTTACCGGTTTTTTCACCGGTCGCGGGAAGTTATAGACCGAGTTGGCCGCGCACGCGCGCCAAAACCTGCGCAAAATCGCCGGCGTTTATCTCGCCAATCACCCGATCAGTGGTCATTTCGCTGCCGTTCGCCGCAAAGAACATCAGCGCGGGCGGGCCGAACAGGCGGTAGCGATCGAGCAGGGCGCGCTGTTCGGCGTTGCTCTGGGTGATGTCGAAGCGCAGCAGGCGGAACGCGCCCAATTGCTTGAGCACAGGCTCGGCGTTGAGTACTTCGTGCTCGATCACCTTGCAGCTGATGCACCAGTCGGCGTACCAGTCGAGCAGCACCGGTTGGCCTGCGGCCTTGGCCTCGGCCAGGGCCGCGTCGAGGGCGGCCGGGGTGGTGAGGGTCTGCCAGGCATCGGCCTTGGCCTGCGTTGGGACAGTGGCCGCGAGCGGTGCTGGCAGCGGGCGCAGCGGGTCGCCCTGGCCGTTCAGGGCGCCGTACCAGCAGGCCAGTGCGTACACCAGCAGTACCAGGCCGAGCAACTGCGCCAGGCGTTGGCGCGGTGACTTGACCACGAACTCCAGGGCGCCAAGGAACAGCGCCACGCCAGCGGCCAGCAGGCCGACCAGCAGCAGGGTCAGCGGACCCGGCAACACGCGGCTGAGCAGGCCGATGGCCAGGCCCAGCAGCAGTACGCCAATGGCGTTCTTGACGGTGTTCATCCACGGGCCGCTTTTCGGCAGCCAGGCCGCGCCGCCGGTGGCCACCAGCAGCAGCGGGGCGCCCATGCCCAGGCCCAGGGCGAACAGTTTCAGCGCGCCACCCATGGCGTCGCCGCTGGCGCTGATGTACAGCAGCGCACCGGCCAACGGCGCCGAAACACAGGGTGAAACCAGCAGGCTCGACAGCACGCCCAGCACCGCCGCACCCAGCAGCGAGCCGCCTCGGGTGTGGTTGGCGACCTTCTCCAGGCGGTTACCCAGCGCCTGTGGCAGCTTGATCTCGAACAGGCCGAACATGGCCAGGGCGAACAACACGAAGAACCCTGCGAACGGCACCAGCACCCAGGCCGACTGCAGGCGTGCCTGCAGGTTGAGGCCGGCGCCGAACAGGCCCATCAGCGCCCCCAGCACGGCGAAACTGGCCGCCATCGGCAGCACATACGCCAGCGACAGCGACAGGCCGCGCAGGCCGCCGACCTGGCCGCGCAGCACCACCCCGGACAGGATCGGCAGCATCGGCAGCACGCAGGGAGTGAAGGTCAGGCCAAGGCCCGCGAGGAAGAACAGCGCCAGGGACTTCCAGTTCCAGCCGGTTTCAGCGGTGGCCGGCAGCGCGCCGCCTTCGCCCTCAATGCTCAGCCGTTCGGTTTCCGGCGGGTAGCACAGGCCCTTGTCGGCGCAGCCCTGGTAGCCCACCAGCAGGGTGAAGGCGCGTTGATCGGTGCGTGGCAGCTCGATGTCCAGTACGCCGTGATACACCTCGACGTCGCCGAAGAACTCGTCGTGCTTGGCCTCGCCCTTGGGGATGTTCGGTGCGCCCAGCGCGATGTCTGCAGGCTCGGTGCGGAACTGGAAGCGGTGGCGGTACAGGTAGTAGCCGTCGGTGGCGACGAAGCGCAGCTTGATGGTTTGCGCGTCGGCCTGCACCAGGCTGAGCTTGAAGGCTTCGTGTACCGGCAGGAAGTCGGCGCTGTTGGACAGCGAGGCGGCGCCGAGGGTGGCGCTGGGGCGGTTGTCGAGCAGGCCACTGGCGAAGGCGGGGCTGGCCAGCAGCAGGAACAGCAGGAAAAACAGGCGGCGCATGGCGGACTCGCAAGGTGGAACTTGGCGGGCATCATAGCGGAGTTGGCGGGAATTGGGGCCGCTGCGCGACCCATCGCGACACAAGGCCGCTCCTACAGGGGGGCGCGGTTTCCTGTAGGAGCGGCCTTGTGTCGCGATCGAGGGCAGAGCCCTCGCCATCCAGGCCATGCCGATCTTAAAGCCGGAACGCCCGCACCGCCGTATTCAACTCCCCGCCCAGCTTGAGCAACTGCTCGCCCTGCTCGCGCCCTTCACCAATACGCTGCAGGTTGTCCTCGCCCAGCTCGTGAATCCGCTCACTGTGCCCGCGAATCTCGCTCACCGCGCCGGTCTGTTGCGCGGTCACATCGGCAATCCGCACCGCGGTGTCGGCAATGGTGCGGATGGCGCTGACGATCTGGTCCAGCGCGCCATCGGCCGATTGCGCCTGGCTGGCGGTGGCCTCGGCATGCTCCAGCTGGGTGCGCATGCCGTCCACCGAGTCGCGGGCGGCCTGCTGCAGGCGGTCGATCAGCGCCTGGATCTCGCCGGTGGCGCCGGTGGTGCGCTGGGCCAGCGAGCGTACTTCGTCGGCGACCACGGCAAACCCACGGCCCATTTCACCGGCCCGGGCGGCTTCGATGGCGGCGTTGAGGGCCAGCAGGTTGGTCTGTTCGGCAATCGCGCGAATCACCGTGAGCACGCCGCCTATGGTGGCCGACTCCTCGGCCAGTTGTTCGATCATGCGGGCGTTGCCCTGCACCTCGTCGACCAGCGAACGCAGCCCGGACAGGCTCTGGCCGATCACCGTCTGGCCCTGTTCCACCGCACGCCCGGCGTGGTGGCTGGCCTCGGCGGCGGCGCTGGCATCGCCGGCCACCTGCTGGATGGTCGCCTCCAGCTCGCCCAGGGCATCGCGGATCTGCGCGGTGTCGCCGGCCTGGCGTTCGGCGCCGTCGTGCAAGGCGCTGCTCATGCCGGCCAGGGCGTGGCTGCTGCCGGCCACTTGCTCGGCGTTGTGGCGAATGGTGCCCACCAGCTCAACCAGGTACTGGCGCAGGCGGTTCAGCGACTCCTGGATGTCGTGCAGCTCGCGGTTGGTCTTGCCCAGCTCGATGGTTTGGGCGAAGTCGCCCTCGGCCCAGCGCGACAGGGCCGGCGCGAGGCTGCTCAGGGTGCCTGCCAGGCGCCGTTGCAGGGTGTCGATCAGCAGGGCGATGAGCAGGATCAGGCCGATCATCAGGCCCTGGAGGATCCGCACTTCGCCGGCGATCTTGCCGTGTTGGGCGCGCACCTGTGGCTCGAGCCCGGCGATGGCCTGCTGCACGGCGTCAAGACGCTCGCCAGTGCTGGCGGCGAGGGCGGCGCGCCGCTCGATCTGCTCGCGGGTGCGTTGCAGCTCGGCGGGGTAACGCTTGAGCAGGCTTTGCAGCTCGCGCTTGAGGCCGACCGCGACGTCTTCCTGCTGGGCGCTGGTTTGCGCGTCCAGGCCCATCATGGCGGCAAAGTCGTCGGCGTTGGATTCGGCGGCGCGGGTTACCCCCAGCAGCGGCAGGCCGTCGAGGGTCTGGGCCTGGGCGGCGATCAGTTGCAGTTCGCGCTGCACTTCATCGGCCAGTTCCGCGCGGCCACTGCTGACCAGCTTGTCGCGGGCCAGCGACAGCCGGCCCAGGTGCAGGGTGGCCTCCATCAGCGGCGCAAGGTAGCGACTGGCCTCGGCGCTGCCGCTGTCGCGGGCGTAGCCTGCCAGTTGTTCAAGGTTGGCCCCCAGCTCGCGCTCGGCCTGCAACAGCAAGGCCTGGGGATCGCCGGCCAGCTTGCCGGCGGCCAGCAGTTCGTTGGCGGTGAAGGCCTGCAGGCTGTCGAGGCTCGGGCGCAGTTCGCCCGACAAGTCCTCGGGCCAGTCAGCCAGGGCGGCCTGCAGTTGCTTGTTGGCTTCCACGGCGGCGGCGTGGCGCAGGGCATCACCGCTGGCCAGGTAGGCCTGGGTGTTGCGCGCGGCGTCGTTCTGGAACTGCTGCGACAGGCCCAGGTAGCGTTCCATCAGTTGATAGGGGCGCTCCAGCGCACGTTGTGACCACCACAGGGTCGCGCCCAGGGCGATGCACACGGTTACCAGCAACAGGGTGTTGAAATTGGTCAGCCACTTCAGGCGCATAGCCGCGGACTTCCTGCGGGGAGTGGAGGTAGGTGCCTGAAGTTATTGCGGTTTTATGACGAGGTGATGACGACGCGGGGTTGGCGTCAAAAATAAGTGGCACAGTGCCGGTATCGGGGTGGATGGCACCGGCTCTGCCGGTGTTCGCGGGTAAACCCGCTCCCACAGGATACGCGCCGCTTTGACGCCAAGCGTTGTATCTGTTGGGGCGCAGCCTGCGATGAGTTAAACGCAGGCAGTACAAGACAGTTGCTCCTACACAGAGCGGTGGCGCAGGTTACGGATCGACTCGCACCACGCAATTGCGCCCGGCATGCTTGGCCCGGTACAGCGCTTCATCCGCCGCGCTGGCCATGGTCAGCGCATCGAGGCTGTCATCCAGCTGCACCACGCCGCCGCTGAAGGTGCACTGCAGGTCATGCGGCTGCGCCGGGTAATGGATTTCGGCAAAGCGCCGGCGGATGTCGTCGAGCACCTTGTGCGCGGCAGCCAGCCCGGTGTTGGGCATGACGATGGCGAACTCCTCGCCGCCATAACGGCCGATGAAGTCGGTCTTGCGCAGGCGTTGCTTGAGGAACAGCGCCAGGCTCTTGATCACCCGGTCGCCCATGGGGTGGCCATGGCGGTCGTTGATCTTCTTGAAATGGTCGATGTCGAGCATGGCGAAGCACAGCGGCTGCTCCTCGCGCCGGGCGCGGAAACTGCAGTCTTCGAGCAATTGCAGGATGTGGGTGTGGTTGTACAGCCCGGTGAGGCTGTCGCGGACCATGCGCGCCTTGAGGTGGCGGGCACGGGCGGCGCGGTTGCGCACGGTGGTGATCAGCTGGCGCGAGCGGATCGGCTTGGTGAGGAAGTCGTCGCCGCCCTCGCTCATGGCGTCGAGCTGCTTGTCCAGGTCGTCCTCGGCCGACAGGTAGATGATCGGCACGCTGACATAGCGGTCGTTGTGGCGGATCACCTTGGCCAGCTCCGGGCCGGTGCAGGCGGGCATGTACAGGTCGAGGATGATCAGGTCGGGCTGGAAGTCGGCCAGCTCGCTCATGGTGCGGATCGGCTCGGTGAGGGTGCGGGTGATGATCCCGGCGCTGTTGAGCAGGCGCTCGGTGTGCAGGGCCTGGGCGCGTGAATCGTCGATCACCAGCACACGGAACGGGTCGTACTGGGTGGCGCTGGTCAGCAGTTCGACTTTTTCCAGCAGGCTGGAAGCCTCCAGGGTGCCGGTGAGGAATTCCTGGCCGCCGGCGCGCACGGCGGCCAGGCGGGTGGGGGTATCGGTTTCGTGCAGGCTGAAGAACAGCAGCGGGATGTGCTGCTCCAGCCCTTGCTGGGCCTGGGCCGCCAGTTGCAGGCCGACGCCGGGGCCGGTGAAGTCCACGTCCATGATGATGGCCGCCGGCAGGCGCTCGCTCATCGACGCCTGGAAGGCGTTGGCGCTGAACAGCGCCTGCACGGTCAGGCCGAAGAACTCCAGTTGCTGGGCCAGGCGCTCGGCGCGCTCATGATCCTGCAGGACGATGTACACCGGTTTGCGCAGGGGCGGCAGCGGTACGTTGTCGAGCTGGTCGCCCTTGCGCAGGCCGGTGCGCGACAGGCGTTGCATCAAACGGTTGAGTTCGGCGATCAGTTCGGAGTTGAGCCGCGCGCTGTTGGCTTCTATCGCGCGCAGCGTCTGGCCGATAGCCGTGGACAGGCTGCCGTGCTCGGGTTGCTCGAAGCGCTCGGCGTAGCGCTGCAGCCGCAGGTTGGCTTCGCCCAGCTCGCCCAGGCCGGCGCTCGACCATTCACCACGCTGCAGGCGCTGCCAGATTTCGAGGATCTGCCGGGCCTGGTGGATGACCCGCTGGGCAAAATGCTGCTTGAGGCGCTCGTGGCTCGGGTCGGCTGGCTGGGTCATGTCCTGACTGCTTGTTAGTAGAGGAGGTGCAGGTTCAGTGATGGCTCTATGCTAGCACCGCTTTTCCGACAAGCGAGTGCCCAGGGTCAACAAAGTGTTCAGGGACGATTATTCAGTTGTCGACCCGTTGGTCGCTTATACGAATGGCGGCGTCTGCTTTATAGTGCTGCCACGCGGGCTTGCCGTGGCACCCTGGCGCCAACCAGAGGTCCAAGCCCTGTACCGTCTCCACTGATCAAGGACAATGCCATGCTGGATTGGAAAAACCGCGAGGCCAAAGCCGAGCCTCGCGAGCGGGTTGAAGCCCGTGGCTCGGCCACCCGTAGCTATCTTGGCGGCCTCTGGAGCCGCGCCTTGGGGACCCTGATCGGTCTGTACCTGCTGGTCTGCCTGGGCCTGGGTTGGTACTGGAGCGAGGAGCCGGCACTGTTCCCGGTGCAGCAGAACGCCCAGGCCGCCGCCGAGCGCAACGGCCAGCAGATGGTGATCGGCTACACCACCGTCGAAACCCTCAAGACCGTTGCCGGCACCCTGCTCGACAAGCCGGGTGGCTACATCTCCAACGACCGTTTCCCGCCCGGGCTGTGGATGGACAACATGCCGAGCTGGGAATATGGCGTGCTGGTCCAGGTCCGCGACTTGTCCCGCGCCTTGCGCAAGGACTTCGCCCGTTCGCAGTCGCAGTCAACCGAAGACGCCGACCTGGCCAAGGCCGAGCCGCGCTTCAACTTCGACAACAAGAGCTGGATCCTGCCGTCGAGCGAGTCGGAGTTCGAAGAGGGCATCAAGTCGCTCAGCCGCTACCAGAACCGTCTGGCCAAGGGCGACCAGGGCGCGATCTTCTATACCCGCGCCGACAACCTCAACAACTGGCTGGGTGACGTCGCGACCCGCCTGGGTTCGCTGTCGCAACGGCTGTCGGCCAGCGTTGGCCGGGTCAAGCTCAACAACACCCTGAAGACCGAGTCGGTGGCCCCGGGCCAGGCGCCCCAGGTCGATGAAGAAGTGGTCGAAACCCCGTGGCTGCAGATCGACAACGTGTTCTACGAGGCCCGTGGCCAGGCGTGGGCGCTGTCGCACCTGCTGCGCGCCATCGAGGTCGACTTTGCCGACGTGCTGGCGAAGAAGAACGCCACGGTCAGCGTGCGTCAGATCATCCGTGAGCTGGAAGCGTCCCAGGAAGCGCTGTGGAGCCCGATGGTGCTCAACGGCAGCGGCTTCGGCATGTGGGCCAACCACTCGCTGGTAATGGCCAACTACATTTCCCGGGCCAACGCCGCGGTCATCGACCTGCGCCAGCTGCTGTCCCAGGGCTGACATGCCCATCAGCCCTGCCGAGGTCGCGCACCGCGCGGCCTCCGACGCCGAACGGGTGGCCTGGGTGGATGACCACGACCAGCCGCTCGGCGCCTTGCCGCGGGCCGAGCTGCGTGAGCGCGGCCTGATCGGGCGCTGCACCTTCATCCTGCTGTTCAACAGTGCCGGCGACTTGTGCGTGCACCGGCGTACCCTGAGCAAGGCGCTGTATCCCGGGTATTGGGATGTGGCGGCGGGCGGTATGGTCGGGCATGAGGAAAGCTATGCCGACTCGGCGGCCCGGGAGCTGGAAGAAGAACTGGGGGTGAGCGGCGTTACGTTGCGCTTCCACGAGAAGTTCTACTTCGACCAGCCGGGCAATCGGCTGTGGTGCGCGGTGTTTTCGGCGGTGTGGGACGGGGCGTTGCGCTTGCAGCCCGAAGAGGTGAGCGAGGCGCGGTTCATCCCTGTCGAACAGGCCCAGGCCGAAAGCGCGCAGCGACCGTACTGCCCGGACTCGCTGGCAGCGTTGCAGCGGTACCAGGCTAGCCTGATCTGACCGATCGCGGGGCAAGCCCGCTCCCACGATATGAAGTGCAATTGCGTGGGAGCGGGCTTGCCCCGCGATGAGGTCGCAAAACATTCGTAAATTGGCGCAATCCTGTACTTAGCAAGCGCCGGATTTATCGTTACACTGCGCGCCCTTTTCGGGCTGCCGCACAACCTTGCGGCAGTAGCGCCGCCCCTGCCAGAGTGGGGCTTCGCGGTCGGCTCCCGTCGGCCAGTTTTTGTCCTCAGCACAGAGGCACAAAAGTGACCAAGAAAGCTTCTTCCTTCGCCGCCCTTGGCGGTCTCGTTTACTCCACCGATGCCGGTCGGCACTGCCCTGACTGTGGCAAACCGGTGGACGCCTGCATCTGCAGCCAGCAGGTCATCCCCGAAGGCGACGGCATCGCCCGCGTGCGCCGCGAAAGCAAAGGCCGCGGTGGCAAGACCGTGACCACGATCAGCGGTGTGCCGCTGCCCCTGGACCAGCTCAAGGAGCTCGCCACCGCCCTCAAGCGCCGCTGTGGCACCGGCGGCGCGCTCAAGGACGGGGTCATCGAAATCCAGGGCGACCACGTCGAGCTGTTGCTCGGCGAGCTGATCAAGCAGGGTTTCAAGGCGAAAAAGTCCGGCGGCTGAGGCCGTCACGGGATTTTTGCCCAAGGCTTTCTAAACTCGGTTCTGTGCGCGCGGTCTACCTGCGGGCACGGACGAATCGTCATTTTCAGCTTCTACACTGCGCCCGCCCCTTGCGGGGCAGTGTCTTCGACTTATCCATAGGGGACTTGAATGTCCGTACGACGCACACGCAAAGACGATGGTAGCCAATGGACCGTGGCGGACAGCCGCAGTGTTTACGGCATCCGCCATTGGGGCGCGGGTTATTTCGCCATCAATGAAGCCGGGCGCGTCGAAGTGCGCCCCAACGGCCCGGGCAGCGCCCCGATCGACCTGTACGAACAAGTCGATGAACTGCGCCAGAGCGGGCTGTCGCTGCCGCTGCTGGTGCGTTTCCCGGACATCCTGCAGGACCGCGTGCGCCAGCTGACCGGCGCATTCGACGCCAACATCGCGCGCCTGGAATACCAGAGCCAGTACACCGCGCTGTACCCGATCAAGGTCAACCAGCAGGAGGCGGTGGTCGAGAACATCATCGCCACGCAGAACGTCTCCATCGGCCTGGAAGCCGGCTCCAAGCCCGAGCTGCTGGCGGTGCTGGCGCTGGCCCCGAAAGGCGGCACCATCGTCTGCAATGGTTACAAGGACCGCGAGTTCATTCGCCTGGCACTGATGGGCCAGAAGCTCGGCCACAACGTGTTCATCGTGATCGAGAAGGAATCCGAGGTCGCCCTGGTGATCGAAGAGGCCGCCGAGCTCAAGGTGAAACCGCAGGTCGGCCTGCGCGTGCGCCTGTCGTCGCTGGCGTCGAGCAAGTGGGCCGACACCGGTGGCGAGAAGTCCAAGTTCGGCCTGTCCGCCGCCCAGCTGATCTCGGTGGTGCAGCGCTTCCGTGACGCCAAGCTGGATCAGGGCATCCGCCTGCTGCACTTCCACATGGGCTCGCAGATTGCCAACCTGGCCGACTACCAGCACGGTTTCAAGGAAGCGATCCGCTACTACGGCGAACTGCGCGCCCTGGGCCTGCCGGTGGATCACATCGACGTCGGCGGTGGCCTGGGCGTCGACTACGACGGCACCCACTCGCGCAACGCAAGCTCGATCAACTACGACATGGACGACTATGCCGGCGTGGTGGTCGGGATGCTCAAGGAGTTCTGCGACGCGCAGGGCCTGCCGCACCCGCACATCTTCTCCGAGAGTGGCCGTTCGCTGACCGCGCACCACGCCATGCTGGTGATCCAGGTGACCGACGTCGAGAGCCACAACGACGAAGTGCCGCGGATCGAGAACAAGGAAAGCCTGCCCGAGACCGTGCAGTGGCTGGCCGACCTGCTGGGCCCGACCGACATCGAGATGGTCACCGAGACCTACTGGCGCGCCACCCACTACATGGGTGACGTGGCTGCGCAGTACGCTGACGGCAAGCTGACCCTGGCCGAGAAAGCCCTGGCCGAGCAATGCTACTTCGCCGTGTGCCGCCGCCTGCACAACTCGCTCAAGGCCCGCCAGCGCTCGCACCGCCAGGTGCTCGACGAGCTGAACGACAAGCTGGCCGACAAGTACATCTGCAACTTCTCGGTGTTCCAGAGCCTGCCGGACACCTGGGCCATCGGCCAGGTGCTGCCGATCATCCCGCTGCACCGCCTGGACGAAGAGCCGCTGCGCCGCGCGGTGCTGCAGGATCTGACCTGCGACTCCGACGGCAAGATCAACCAGTACGTCGACGAGCAGAGCATCGAGACCAGCATGCCGGTGCATGCGGTCAAGGAGGGCGAGGACTACCTGCTGGGCGTGTTCCTGGTCGGTGCCTATCAGGAAATCCTGGGTGACATGCACAACCTGTTCGGTGACACCGACTCGGTGAACATCTACCAGAATGCCGATGGCAGCGTGTACCACGCCGGTATCGAGACCCACGACACCATCGAGGACATGCTGCGCTACGTGCACCTGTCACCGGAGGAGTTGATGACCCACTACCGCGACAAGGTCGCCAGCGCCAAGATCAGCGCGCGCGAGCGGACCCAGTTCCTGGATGCCTTGCGCCTGGGGCTGACCCGCTCTTCGTACCTGTCTTCTTGAGGTCTATTGGGGCTGCTTTGCAGCCCTTCGCGGGTAAACCCGCTCCCACGGTTGCGAGTCAGCCCTGTGGGAGCGGGTTCACCCGCGAAGGGCCGCAAAGCGGCCCCGGCGTCACTGAATCCAAAGCCGCTTCTGCTGCATCCGCCACCCCACCCATCCCAGTGTCACCGCCCGCAGCGCCATGAACAGCAAAAAGGCCAGCCACAAGCCATGGTTGCCCAACCCGCTCAACCCCAGCGCAAAGGGCAGGGCGATCAGCACCGACAGCAGCATTGCATTGCGCATCTCCCGCGCCCGCGTGGCGCCAATGAACAACCCATCGAGCAAGTAACTCCACACCGCGATCAACGGCAGCAGCGCCAGATACGGCAAGTACGGATACCCCGCCTTACGCACGCTGGCGATATCGGTTTGCAGGTCGATGAACAAATGCCCGCCCAGCAGGAACAGCACGGCAAAGCCCAGGCTGACGATCAGCGACCAGCCGCAGGCCACCACCAGTGCGCGGCGCAGGCTGTCGCGGTCGCGCGCGCCAATGGCATGGCCGCACAGGGCCTCCACCGCATGGGCCAGGCCGTCGAGCGCATAGGCGGTGAGCAAAAGGCCGTTGAGCAGCAGGGCATTGGCCGCCACCGTCGCCTCACCCAGGCGCGCGCCCTGCAGGGTCAGCAGCAGGAACACCAGTTGCAGTGCCAGGCTGCGCAGGAAGATATCGCGGTTGACCGCCAGCAGCGGTCGCCAGGCCTGCCAGCGTTGCAGCGCGGCCCAGGCAATGTGCCCGGGGTAGGCGCGCAGCGCCGGGCGGGTGAGGGCCAGGCCCAGCAGCGCACCGCTCCATTCGGCGATTACCGAGGCCCGGGCCGAGCCGATCACGCCCCAGTCCAGGCCCAGCACGAACCACAGGTTCAGGGCGATGTTGAGCAGGTTGGTGGTCAGCAGGATCGCCAACGGTGCCCGGGCGTTCTGGGTGCCGAGGAACCAGCCGACCAGGGCGTAGCTGGCCAGGGCTGCCGGCAGGCCGAACAAGCGGGTGTGGAAGAAGGCTTCGGTGGACGCGTGCAAGGCGGCGCTGGGCTGTATCGCCTGGAGCGCCAACTGGCTGAAGGGCAGGGCCAGCAGGCCGATCAGCCCGGCGAACGCCAGTGCCAGCAACAGCCCTTGCACCAGCACCTGGCGCAGCGCGGCGCCGTCGGCACGGCCGGCGGCCTGGGCGGCGAAGCCGGTGGAACCCATGCGCAGGAAGCCCATCAGGCCGACCATGAAGGTGAACAACGTGGCGCCGACGGCCACCGCGCCCAGCTGATGGGCATGGGGCAGGTGGCCAATCACCGTGCTGTCGACCAGCGCCACCAGCGGCACCGAGATGTTGGACAGGATCATCGGCGCGGCCAGGCCCCAGACCTTGCGGTGGGTGGGGCGGTGGTGCCAGGCGGTGGACAGTGAAGACATGTGGGCTCCAGCGGGGATGCAAATAGGGCAATCGCGGGGCAATACCCCAACCACCAGGACAAAAAAAAGGCGGGGGAACAGGCGTGACCCCCC